>NZ_JBEXRZ010000409.1:0-2490 GCF_040613325.1 Streptomyces sp. NPDC006283
GTGCGGCGGCCGCGGCGGCCACGGCGGGGACCGCGTACTCCGACGACTACGAGGTGCCGGGCACCGAGTCCGGCCGCGCCACCGTGCTGCTCGAGTGCTGCAAAGGGTGAGATGCGGGTGCGGGCGAGTGGTCTGCCCGTGAGCCAGGCGTCGAGTCGTGCCAGGTTGATGGCGGACGCCGGTGAAGTGGTGTTGCAGCCGGGTCTTGCCGAGCCCGCGGTAGCGGGACCGGCGCAGCCCGAACGCCTGGACGCCTGGACGCCTTGGGAGATGGTGCCCTCGATGCCGGCGCGGTGGCTGTAGCGGCGGCGCCAGTGGTCGGTGTCCTGTTCGACGCGGGCCTGCTGAAGGATGTCGTGCTCGGTCTTCGGCCGGAGGGACAAGGTCGCCAACGGAGTACAGCGAGCCGTCACCGTCGAAGACCCCGAGCGGCCCGTTCGCGAATCGCGGGTCGGAAGCGGGAGTAGCCGCCTTCTTCGCCACGGCCTTCGTTGTACCCGTTCTCCGTGCTTCGCGCCGCCGGGCGAGCTGTGGTGCATCTGCTGCAGGTGCCGGCCCCGAAACTTCTGGACCGTTCCGGTAAAGGCTTCTGGAACCTCCGCAACCGGGGCGGCGGGTGTGGGGAAGCGTGCGGCAAGGCCTTCCAGAAGTCGGAGGGCCTGGTGACGGCGCCGAATTCCCCGGGCGGGGCGGTGAGGTCCACTCCGCGTACAGCTTCCACGGTGAGCCTTCGCCGCGATGGGTCTTGGTCAGGCCCTCGGCGCGTACGATCGGCACCGTGTCTCTTGCGGATCCGGACTCCGCCCAGCACGGCAGGAGCGGCGTCGTCGCTCATTCCAGCTCCTCCTGACAGCGTTCCAGCCAGTCGAGGTCGGCCTGCAAATGCAGAATCGCGCCCTCGATCAGTAGCTGGGAGACCCTGTTGTTCCGGTCCTCGGATTCGGCCAGCTTCGACAGATCACGCATGGTGTTCAGATACTGCCGCCGCTGTTTGTTGATCAGGGTGACCGGGTCGGCCAGCCCGGACTCCGGGGCGAGGGCGATCTTCATGAAGAACTCGTCCCGTGCGGTGGTGGGACAGGTCCCGATCTCTGCCACGTCTGCGGCCGTGGAAACTGCGCGAAAGCGAAGGGCGCACGGCGGGGGCTGAAGGGCGGTGGCCATCTGGGGTTCCTTTGCGTGTGGGGGAGGTATCCAGTCCCGGTCCGGTCCAGCGCCGGGACAGCCGCTAAGAGAGAGCCAGCGGCCACCCAGGCAGCGGCGGCCGAAATAGATCTCCTCATCGACTGCGCCCCACCTGGCTTTTGCCGCCATGGGCCCTCTCGATCCCCCATGAGACTTGCCTGCACCCGATAACGTCAATTCTGTTGACATAATGACCGATCGGGGGAGCTGCAGGTCAAGAAACATCTTGCCGCGCTGGGCGAGGCGGGATTCATCTCCGACAAGACTGCTCCCGGCCGGATGGATCGCAGACCACGAGCCGGTTCTTCCTGCACGGCTCCTGGGACGGCTTCGGGCGGCACAGGTGTGGACGGCCAGCTCCACGCCGTAGCCCGCCCGGTGGCGGGGCGCGCGCCGTCGGGGAAGTGGCTAACGCCGTCCGGGGCGATCTCGATCAGCAGGTCGCCGCGCCCGTACGTAGGCTTCGGCCTGTTCCTGCCAGGCCCGGCAGTCGGCACGGATACGGGCCGAGGACCGAGCGGATGCTCCGCGTCCCCAAATACCGCGCCAGCCTCGTCGACCCCTACCGCGAGCACCTGCGCAGACACCTGACGCCACCGAGCACGCCATCAATGCCTGGTACGCCGTCCGATACCCTGCTCACAGAAAGCGCCTTCCGCCTGGACCGACAGAACCCCTCGACAAGGTTCATCGTCCCAGCTCAGAAGGCACTTTCGCGTTCCCACAAAATCCGGTCCCACACCAAGTGAAACAGCGAGGCTAGGCGTCACTGGCCCGGTGGCGGTGGGCACTGCCGCCTGCGGATGCTCGAGATATGCGGCATGGATGCGCAGCCCCAGCTCCCGTAGGGCGTGCTTGGGTTCGCCCAGGGCGGTGCCGAGGCGGCGGACGGTCAGGCCCGAGCTCCCCGTGCTCCCGCAGCGCCGTCTCCGCGATCAGCTATTTCGACAGCACCGCGCAGTCCTTCGTGGAACGTCGCCGCCTCCCGGGCCTCCTCCGGCGCTACACGGCACGCTCCCTCCACCCATGTCATCACGACCCGAGCACCTTACGCCAACAGGGTTGCCGTTAACAGCGGCGGGCGCGTTAGATCGGATCCGACAAGCGGCGCGCCCCGCAATCGGCGCCCGCACACCGTGTCCGGAAAGTCTCCGAAACGGGGCAGCCCTTCCACGTACGGTCATCATAATCAGCACAATCCGGACGGAACGGTGAATCCTGCCGCCGTCCGGTAAATCCCACCCACTTGCGTACGGCAGGAGCGGGGGATCCAGGTAAGCCGCCGATCCGGGATCCCGGAACAGC
>NZ_JBEXRZ010000410.1:0-2489 GCF_040613325.1 Streptomyces sp. NPDC006283
ACCGGCGCTACCGGCGCTACCGGCGCTACCGGCGCTACCGGCGCTACCGGCGCTACCGGCGATCCCGGGCCTACCGGGCCTACCGGCGCCACGGGCGATCCCGGTGCTACGGGCGCCACGGGCGATCCCGGCGATCCCGGACCTACCGGGCCTACCGGGCCTGCGGGCGCTACGGGCGCTACGGGCGATCCCGGACCTACCGGACCTACCGGACCTACCGGCCCTCCCGGCCTCGTGGACCTCATCACGGAATCGGCTGCTGCCACCATCCCCGTTACGGTTTCGGCAGTATCCGTAGAAGCTGTGTGCCCGCCGGAGGCTCCTGTCATGGTCAGCGGGGGGTTCGACTACTTCGGTGATCCCGATGTAATCGTCAACGTGAGCCGGCCGAACGGCCCCGACCGGTGGCTGGCAGCGGTCACCCTGCCTGGCGGCCCCGGCTCCATCACCGGAGGCACACTTACGGCGTATGTACGCTGCACAACAGCGCCGTAAGTAGCAAGTTCTAGGTCACTCCAGCGCTCCGACCCTCGAGAGCACTGGAGTGGCTACTTGGGACGAGGGCCTTGGCCCTCGCCGTTGTCATAATTGTTGGGCGTCTGGTGCTGGGTTGGCTGCGGTGGAGGCGCGCACAGCGGACTTGCCTGGTGGCCAGCAGCACGCGCATCGCCTCGCGTTCCCCGTCGGCTTCGGGGCTGGATGATGTGCTCGGTGGCCAGCGCCTCGCGGGCCGCGCGGATAGCGTCGAGCATGTCCGTCTTGCGGTCGCCACGGACGGGCGGGGGCTTGGTACGGCAGACCTCAACGACGCGTTCACCAGCGTCTTCGAGGAAGGCAGCGAGTCAGATACCGGTGTCACCGCCCAGCGCCTTGACCTGGTCACCCACTCTCCGAGTGGACACCCCCTGCACGTACGACTCCATGATGACCGCATAGAGCACCCGGTCGATGCGGCGTCGGCATTCCAGCAGAGGGAAAGAATGACTCGGTGCGGACCTTGGGGGTCGCCAGGTCCAGGTCCCCGGCCTGAGTGGTGAGGACTTTGCCCGGTGCCCGTTGCGCCTGGTCGTACGAGTCTCGCCATGCTCACCAGGCTCCGCGCCAATGTGGGCGGTGGCCTCGGCCTCGATCAACCCTGCAGGATCCGCTGGGCCACCCCACCACCCTGACCAACTCGATTCTACCTGCCGTACGCTCCATCAGGCACAGTTGGTCATTTGGGACAAGGCCATCGCGTCACATCTCTCAACGAGCTTCACCACTCGGAGAGTTGCGCAATGGCCGCCCCGTGACCAGGGGCTACGCGAAGATCGCTGTTACACCACGCAGCAGGACACTATCCTGGCCAACTACCCTGAACTCGATGCCCTCACCGGTTACGTCCGGTCCTTCGCCCAGACGCTCACCGAGCGCCGGCGAACGGCTCCCGCAGTGGCTCGACGCCGTCCGCCAGGACGACCTGCCCAGCCTCCACACTCTCGCGGCAGGATCGACCGAGACCGCGACGCGGTCATCGCCGGACTCACACTGCCCTGGAACTCCGGCGCCGTCGAAGGACACGTCAACCGGATCAAGATGCTCAAGCGCCAGATGTTTGGCCGGGCTGGCTTCGCACTGCTCCGCAAGCGAGTCCTGTTGGCTCACTGATCGATGTCAGATGCGCGCGATAGCTTCCCGACATGGGTGTGTATCTGGTGAGCGTTGGCGCGGAGGAATGGTTCGGTGACGTGGAAGAAGTCGTCTCAGCCGTCAGCCGCCTGACCGCAGGTCGCATCACCCAGTCCAGCGACCGCCGCGGCCTGGGCGACGTCGGCATCGTCGCAGTCCTCGAACCGGAGAAGGCCTGGGGCGAGCACCTGTGGCGCATGGCCGCGTCGATGTACACCAACCCGCCCACTGCCCAGACGGCAGCACGCTGGATCCTCACCCAGTGCACCAGGGCCCGCATGTGCCGGGCCCCGGCCCACCGCGATCTCCCGGAAGCGAAGTGGACCCCGAGCTCGACCGCACGTTCCACCTCGACGACCTCTGCGCCAACCACGACATCATCCGCATGGGCCGACTCGTCATCGAGTAGTCCCCGCCCTGACCGCCCCGGCTGACTCTGCGTCCCCGTAGCAGGCCGGCCGGGGCTCTTTGTGCGCCAACCTTGGATTCGAAGGGTCGCGGCATCCTCCTCTGACGTGCTGTCGCACGGGCGCGTTGGCGCGACTACCGCGACGTCGTCCCAGTCGTCACCACTGCCCTCGCCCAGTTGAAGGAGTACGGGCGCACGGGCCGGTATGGATCCGCTTCGACGAGAGCGGCGGGAAAACCTCGATCGCTTGCGGAGGCTGGGTGGCCTCGCAGGCGACCAGGGCGCGGCGGCCTCGTTGGTCGCGGTCACGGCTCGCACTACTGACGTTGAAGTCGTCTTGTCGTAGGGGCTGACGGTTGGTGATCGTCGAGGTAAGCCGGTTGGATGAGGTATCCGCAGGGCGGGGGTCTGA
>NZ_JBEXRZ010000411.1:0-2486 GCF_040613325.1 Streptomyces sp. NPDC006283
GGCCTTCGGCCTGCGGGTCCGGTGCGTTTGGGCTGATCCGGCGGGCCCTGGGCCCCGGCCGGGTGGCGCCCGGCGGGCCGGCTCACGGGTGACGACTACCGGCAGGCCGTCCCGGTCACTCGGCCGGCAACCGATCGGGCTTCGCGGAGCCGGGGCGGACCGGAGCCGAGGAGCGACGGCCCCTGCCGACGCCGCCCCGCCCACCCGGGCAGCCGACCGACGGCCCAGCCTGAGCCCGGCCGGACCGGTCCCGATCCCGACCCGGCGGATCCCCAGCCCGGCTTGACCCGGCCGCCAGCCCGGCCCTGACCCGGCCGCCGACCGACCCGAGCCCGACCGGGCAACGGACTGCCGGCCCGGCCGAACCGACCCCCGGTCCGGCCCCGACTCGGCCGCCGACCGACCGACCCCCAGCCCGACCGACCGACGGACCTCCAGCCCGGCTTGACCCGGCCGCCGACCGACCCTTAGCCCGACCCGCCGACCCGGCTCCTACTCGGCCGCCGACCGACACCCGGCCCACCCCGGCCGCCGACCGATCCCCAGCTCGACCGACCGACGGACTGCCGACCCACCGACCCGGCTCCTACTCGGCCGCCGACTGACCGCCAGGCCGGCCCGGCCGCCCCGACAGTGAGGGCCCCGCGGCCACCCGGTGGCAGGCTCCAGGGCCGACCCCGCCGACCCCGCCGACCCGTAGCGGGCCCGGTCGGCGGGCGCGCCGAGAGGCCGCCCCAGCCGGTCTGTGGCCGGCACGGGGCGACGAGTACGAATCGAAGGTCCGGGCCGCAGCCCGACCGCCCTCCGGAACCCCAGTGAGAGAGACGCCGAACAGCATGCCGACCCCCGAGCTGATCTCGCCCCGTTCGCCGCGTGTCGCCGCCGCACGGCGGCTCGCCAAGCGGAACTTCCGGGGGAAGGACCGCCTGTTCATCGCCGAGGGGCCGCAGGCCGTGCGGGAGGCCGTCGCCCACCGGGGGCCCGGCGGGGAGCCGACCCTGGTCGAGTTGTTCACCACCCTCGAGGCCGCCGAGCGCTATGCCGACATCGTCGACGCCGCCCACGCCGCCGGGGCCCGCGTCCACCATGCCGCCGACACCGTGCTCGCGGAGGTGTCCCAGACCGTCACCCCGCAGGGGCTCGTCGGCGTCTGCCGGTTCCTCGACTCGCCGTTCGAGGAGATTCTGGCCGCCCGGCCCAAGCTCGTCGCCGTGCTCGCCCACGTACGTGATCCCGGAAACGCCGGCACCGTGCTGCGCTGCGCCGATGCCGCCGGGGCGGACGCCGTGATCCTCACCGACGCGTCCGTCGACCTGTACAACCCCAAGTCCGTCCGCGCGTCCGTCGGTTCGCACTTCCACCTGCCGGTCGCCGTCGGCGTGCCGGTCGAGCAGGCCGTCCAGGGGCTGCGTGACGCGGGAGTGCGCGTGCTCGCCGCCGACGGGGCGGGCGAGGACGACCTCGACGACGAGCTCGACGCCGGAACCATGGGCGGGCCCACCGCCTGGATCTTCGGCAACGAGGCATGGGGCCTGCCGGAGGAGACCCGGGCGCTCGCCGACGCCGTCGTACGCGTTCCGATCCACGGGAAGGCCGAAAGCCTGAACCTGGCGACCGCCGCGGCCGTATGTCTCTACGCCTCTGCGCGCGCCCAGCGCTCCGGGGTCAAGGGCACCCCGGCCGGCTGAGGACCACTCGCTCAGGGGGTCGGCGACGTCACTTTGAGCTAGTAGGGTGACGCACTCGGGGGCCCACTGCGCCGGCGGAAGGTGGGGTACGGGGATGACGGTCGGGACCAGCAGGCCGACACAGGCACAGGAGCGCTTCCTGGGCCGCTCCGGCGGTCCCGAGGAGCCGGGGATCGACCCCGACGACCTGCCCGACGGGCTCGTCGTCGCCGACGAGAACGGCCGCGTCGTCTGCTTCAACCAAGCCGCCGTGCGCATCACCGCCGTCGCCAGGACCGAGGCGATCGGACGGCCGCTGGAGCGTGTGCTGCCGCTCGAGGACCTCAAGGGCCGCCGCTGGTGGACCCTCACCGACCCCTACGGCGGGCTCGCCACCCGGGTCGGCCAGCCCGAGCGCAACCTGCTGCTGCCCGGCGGCCGCGAGGTCCTCGTCTCCGCCCGCTACGTCCGCGACGTCCCCACCGGGCCGCTGCGCCGGCTCGTCGTCAGCCTGCGGGGCACCGAGGCCCGGCGCCGTACCGAGCGCAGCCACGCGGAACTGATCGCGACCGTTGCTCACGAGCTGCGCTCCCCGCTGACCTCCGTCAAGGGCTTCACGGCGACGCTGCTCGCCAAATGGGAGCGGTTCACCGACGACCAGAAGCGGCTGATGCTCGAGACCGTCGACGCCGACGCGAACCGGGTCACGCGCCTCATCGCCGAGCTCCTGGACATCTCCCGCATCGACTCGGGACGGCTCGAGGTGCGACGCCAGCCCGTCGACCTCGGGGCCGCCGTGCGCCGCCAAGTTCTCCCACG
>NZ_JBEXRZ010000412.1:0-2487 GCF_040613325.1 Streptomyces sp. NPDC006283
CCCCCAGGTCATCCGTTCGACAGAGGGGACACAGTCATACCGGGCCCGGAGGCCAGCGGCCCCGTTGCAGGACCGCGAAAAACATAACGGGGGGGCGTCCCCGGGGCCAGCCTGCCGCCACCGGAACACCGGCAACTCCCCGGTGCCGGGATCGTAGGGGTCGACATCGACAACGCCCTGGTCGTGCCCGTCGCCGGTGGTCATGCCCGGCTCCAGGCGCCGGGGCCCCGGGCCGGGCGGTGCGGGTAGCGGGGGCCGGGACTGGCTGGGCGAGGCTGGCCGATCCGGCGGCGCGGGCGGGGCAGTGAGCACGGGCGATCTCCTCCAGACGGTGGGCTGACGCGCCGCGCCCCGCCGACTCCCTAACTCCCTCCTCCGCGGCCGGGGGGTGAGGCGGCAGCGGCGGGGGAGTTCCTTGCGGCTCTGCCGGGGCGGTGGGCGTGTGGTCGCACGACCTCGGCGCGTCTGGCGCCGTTGCTTGCGGAAGCGGTTGCTGTTCAGGGCTGGCCGCTGGGCCCGGTGCTGGTGGCGCATCTGACCCGCCGTACGCGTAAGGGCGCAGAGGTCTCAGCGGTGCTTCAGGAGCGGATTGAGGATCTGCCCCGCTACTTGGCTACTCGGGCGCAGGTGCCGGGTGAAGCAGCGGACCGGCCGGCGCGGATCCCGGGGCAGCAGCTGCCGCTGGACGACGTGTCTGAGCACGGCCGGACGGCCGACGGTGTTGATGCGGCCGATGTCCCGTCCGGGCAGCCGGTGGCTGCGCCGGAGATTCCTGCCGAGCAGCTGGTGGCACCACGGGAGTTGCTGCTATCGCTGACCGCGCCGTGGCAGGTCGGCCCTGGCGACGCGGACCGCTTGGCGCCGAAGCTTGCCGCCGTGGCGACGGAGCGCGGCTGGGCGTTCGGCGAGGAGCTGCGCCGGCAGCTGATGGCGAACCCGGGCGGCGGCCAGAACTACCTGTGGCTGTTGGAGCACAAGCGGATCGCGGCCCTGCCCGATCGCAGCCGGCAGGCGGCCCGCAGGCGGCCCGCAGGCGCCCGGCCGTTCCGGCCGGAATGTGCGAGCGGCACCCGTACTTCCGCGAGGGGGATTGCGGGCCGTGCATGAAGCAGGCCCGCGATGCTGCGCGCCAGCAGGGCGCCCCGGCGTCCCCGGAGGCGGGGAGGGGTGCGTCGGAGGATCTCGATGAGGCCAACTTTGCGGGCCCGCTGCCCCCTGCAGCGGCTGGTGTCGTTGCGTACGTCGAGGGGCTGGCTGCCCAGGCCGCAGCCGCGGAGGCGGCCCGCCGGGAGCGGCCGCAGTTCACCGAGCGGGAGCGCGAGCTTTCCATCGAGGAGCGGCGGCATGAGGCGCACAACGCCGCCTGGGCCGCCCGCAGCGGCTGACCGTGAACTGAAACGCACACCCGAACGCACAAAGGCGGGTCGTCCCGGCCAGGGGACGACCCGCGCGGCACCCCGACCAGCCTGAATCCGACCAGGAGTGCACATGACCACCGTACCGAGCCGCCGCCGCCCCATCACGAGCGATCACCAGGACGATGGCCCTGCGTCGCAGGGCCGCGTGGCGCACGACCGGGCCGCGGAGCAGTCCGCACTCGGTGCGGCGATCCTGTCCAAGGACGCCATCGGCGACATCGTCGAGGCTCTGGAACCTTTGGGCGCAGCCGCGTTCTACGAGCCGGCGCACGAGACGATCTGGAACACGATCCTGGGCATGTTCGCCGCCGGGAGGGCGGTCACCTCGATCAGCCTGGCCCACGAACTGACCCTGCAGGGCGACCTGGAGCGCGTCGGCGGCGCCGTCTACCTCTCCCAGCTCATCCAGGCCTGCCCCAGCGCCGGCGGCACATCGGCGGCGAGACTCGCTGGTCGGGGCTCTCACCCTTTCGGGTGGCGGGGTTCCGGCCGCTCCGCCCGTCAGCGCCTGGCTGACACCCTTGGCTGTACGGGTCGTTGCCTGTGGGGCGAGGGTACGCGATGAACAGTGTCACTGCGACGGTGAGTATCCGTCAGCAGCGTGGTGCTCTTGTGGAGGTCCGGGACGGGGGTACGGCACCTGTCGGCCTTCTGTAGTCTGCTTGTCCGTAGCGGACGTTCCGTTGGTACAAGGGGCAGAAGCACTACTCGGGTATCTACTGGCCAGCACAGCCTCGACCGCGCCGGCGCCGGCGCCGCGGTGTTCACCCGCCCGATCCCGAAAACCGCCCGCGCCCAAGTCCGGTTCCTGGTCAAGCATGAGAAGGGCTCCACCCGTCAGGTCGCGGCCCGCCTCGGCGTCTCCCAGCGCACCGTGGAGCGCTATCTGAAGGGCCAGTTCAAGCGTCCGCGGCCCGAGCTCGCTGCCCGCCTCGCGGGTGAGGTGCGCAAGGACTGGCAGCCCCGCGTGCGGGAGCGGGCGAAGAAGCAGGCGGCGACGTCGACCGGCATCGTGATCGAGACCCGTGCCCGGTTCGGGTTTATCGCCGCACCGGGCACGACGGATGAC
>NZ_JBEXRZ010000413.1:0-2454 GCF_040613325.1 Streptomyces sp. NPDC006283
CATATAGGAGATACGCCACTTGCCATCGTCCTGGCAGAACCGGTAGGGCTAGTAAAGACACAACCGACACGGCCGGCTTTGGAGGCGCCGCTCACCGCAGCAGCATGTATGGGCTTCGGCAGCCATATGCCGAGAACGATGGAGGAGACCATGTCACCCCGGCTCGACGAATTGCGTACCCCCACCGCGCCGTCGACACTGTCCACCCCCACCGGCGAGCAGCCCGAAGGCCTCCAGGGCCTGGCAGGCCTTCCGGACATCCCGCCCTTCGCAGAGGTGGGAGCACTGGACGCACGAGAGCTCTCCAAGACGCTCTTCGCACGCCTCGAGTCCCTCGAGGAGGGAACGCACGAGTACGCGTACGTCCGCAACACCCTGGTCGAACTGAACCTCGCGCTGGTCAAGTTCGCCGCCTCCCGGTTCCGCACCCGCAGCGAGCCGATGGAGGACATCGTCCAGGTCGGCACGATCGGCCTCATCAAGGCGATCGACCGCTTCGAACTCAGCCGCGGCGTCGAGTTCCCCACCTTCGCGATGCCGACCATCATCGGCGAGATCAAGCGCTTCTTCCGCGACACCAGTTGGTCGGTGCGCGTGCCGCGCCGGCTGCAGGAGCTGCGGCTGGACCTCGCGAGGGCGGGCGACGAGCTCTCCCAGCAGCTGGACCGCGCCCCCACCCTCGACGAGCTGGCCAAGCGCCTCGACATCAGCAGGGATGACGTCGTCGAGGGCATGGCGGCGAGCAACGCGTACACCGCGAGCTCCCTGGACGCCCAACCCGAGGACGACGACAACGAGGGTGCGCTCGCGCACCGCATCGGCTACGAGGACCACGGGCTCGAGGGCATCGAGTACATCGAGTCGCTGAAGCCCATCATCGCGAGCCTGCCGCCGCGGGACCGCAAGATCCTCTCCCTCCGGTTCGTCGCCAACATGACGCAGTCGGAGATCGGCGAGGAGCTCGGGATCTCGCAGATGCACGTGTCCCGGCTGCTGGCCCGGACCCTGGGCAGACTGCGCAAGAGCCTGACGCTGGACGAGTGAACTCCGCACCGCTGCACAGACTTTGAAGGGCCCATTCCGTCAAGGAATGGGCCCTTCCTCGTTATTGACGGGGCAGTCCTGATTGGTCCACATTGACCAGGGGCAAGTGGGGGGAATCACATGGCTCTTGGGGAGGGCTGCCCGCAGGCGTACGCACCACTCGAGGAGCTGATGCGCCGCCGCCTGGGCAGGGAGTGCCTGTACATGCCGTCGTGCCGTCTCGGGCTCTACATCGCGCTGCGGCACTGGTGCCCACCCGGCGGACGCGTACTGATGTCGCCGGTCAACGACGACGTGATCTTCTTCGTGGTGCTCGCGGCCGGGCTGCGGCCCGTGCAGGCCCCGCTGCGGGCCGACGACGGCTCCATCGATGTCCCGGCCGTTCCGGAGTCCGTGTGGCGCGGGCTGTCCGCCGTACTCACCACCAATCTGTACGGAAATCCCGACCCCGCGCCCGAACTGAGGTCGCACTGCGACAGATTGGGCATCCCGCTGATCGAGGACGCGGCGCACGCGATCGGCACAGTGGTGGCGGGGCGGCCGGTCGGCGGCTTCGGCGACGCGGCCGTCTTCAGCCTCTCCAAGCACACGGGGGCGAGGACTGGCGGATTCCTCGCCGTCACCGATCCGGCGGCACGGGAGGAACTGGCGCGGGCCAGGGACGTGCTGCTCACCCCCTCACGGCCGGCGGCGGAACTCGCGTACGCGCTGCGCCCCCACGCCGAGGCCACTGTGCGCCGGCTGCGGCTGACGGGGGCGGCGCGGACGGCGATGCGACTGCTGAGGCTCGAGGAGCGCACGGGCATCCGGATGGCGCTGCGGCCCGACGAACTGGCCCGGGCGGCTGCCCTGTCGCCGTCACTCGACGCGTTCCACTCCTGGGTCCGGGTCGACATGCACAGTTACCGGCTCGCGCCCGGCCGGATCCGGTCGGGGCGGACCGAGCGGCTGCTGGCGGGCCTCGACGAGCGGCTCGCCGCCCATCTGGAGGGAACACAGCGGCTGTTGGACACGCCGTGGGCCGCACCGCGGCCGGGTCCGGCGCAGCCGCTGTTCCGGGTGCCGCTGCTGGTCGAGGACCGCGACGCGGCAATCGCGGCGCTCGCCCGGCACCGGATCACCGTGGGCTACCTCTACGATCCGCCGCTCGACGCATACGCGGGTGACCGCTTCACGGACGGATCACCCACCCCGGCCGCGGCGGCCTGGTTCGCGCGCCACGCCCTGCCGGTGGACCCGCTGCTGGCCGACCGGGCGGCGGCCGTCCTGACCCGGTCAGGAGTGCGCCCGGCCCGGCCCCCGCTGCCTGCGCCCCGCCGCGCACCGGCCCGCATCCCCGCGCACCTCCTGCGCCGCCCGGACCCTGGCGAGAGCTCCGCGCACCTCCTGCGCCGCCCGGACCCTGGCGAG
>NZ_JBEXRZ010000414.1:0-2430 GCF_040613325.1 Streptomyces sp. NPDC006283
GCCGGCCCGCTCCCCGGCCGCCGCAGCCGGCGCGCCTGCCGGGGGCGCGCCCCCACCGGAAGGGGGACGTGGGGACTACACCCGTACTACGCCGGTAGTACGGCCAAGTGCGTGCTCAAGAACGACGACGTGAACGCCGAAGAGGGACAGGGTGGTCACCATGAGTTCCCTCGCGCTGTCCGTGATCCTGTCACTGGTCTCCGCGGTCGCCTACGCGGCCGGGGCGATCCTTCAGGAACACGTGGCGACCACCACGCCCTCACGGCCGTACGCGCCGCTCCACCAGGCACGCTGGTGGGCCGCCGTCGCCCTGAACGGCGTGGGAGCGGTGCTGCACGTGGTGGCCCTCGCGTACGGTCCGCTGAGCCTCGTGCAGCCACTGGGAGCACTGACCATCGTCTTCGCGCTGCCGATGGCCGCGCTCTTCGTGCGCCGCAGGGCGGGCACCGCCGCCTGGCGCGGCGCGATCATGGCGACGGTCGGCCTCGCCGGACTGCTCGCTTTGACCGGGGAGACGGACTCCCGCTCGCTGGGCGAGGCCGAGCGAGGCGTGCTGGCCGCGGCGACCCTGGGCACGGTGGCGCTTGTCTTCCTGATCGCCCAGAGCGTCCACCGGCCTATCACGCGCAGCGTGCTGCTGGCCGGAGCGGCGGGCATCGCCTTCGGCATCGGTTCCGTATTCACCAAATCGGTGGCCGTCGACTGGCTGTGGGACTCGCCGCTCGACCAGTGGCCGAGCCTCGTGGCCATCGCCGCGCTGGCTGCGGGCGGCCTGCTGCTGTCGCAGGCGTCGTACCGGGGGGCGGGGCTCGCGGCGCCGCTCGCGACGGTCACCGTCGTCAACCCGGTCGTGGCGGCCGTCGTGGGCATCACGCTGTTCGGCGAGGACTTCCGGTACGGCGTGGCGGGCACGGTCCTCGCGCTCGGCTGCGGTGTGGTGGCCGCCGGCGGTCTGATCCTGCTGACGATCGAGCGGCTCGGCCACGGCGCGGCGTCCGGGGCCGGGCGCCTGCCGGCCGGGTCGGATCGACGGGCCGCGCGCCCGTCAGATCGACACGCCTCGCGCCCTGAGGTAGGCGAGGGGGTCGATGTCCGAGCCGTACCCGGGACCCGTACGGATCTCGAAGTGGAGATGCGGTCCCGTGCTGTTGCCGGTGGATCCTGAACGGGCGATCCGCTGCCCTGCGCCCACCTGCTGGCCCGAGCGCACGGTGAGCGCGGACAGGTGCGCGTACTGGCTGTACCTGCCGTCGCTGTGCCGGATGACGATCTCGTAGCCGTAGGCTCCGCCCCAGCCGGCCGAGACGACCTTGCCGGCGGCGACCGCCTTCACCGAGGTGCCGGTGGGGACGGGGAAGTCCACGCCCGTGTGATAGCCGCTCGACCATGAGGAACCGGCCTTGCGGTAGGCCGTGGAGGGACCGGCGGCGACGGGCGCGCTGAAACCGGCGCGGGGGGCGGGCCTGGGGGCGGCGGCGGGTTCGGCCTGCGGCTTGGGCTTCGGCTTCGGGGCGTTCTGCTGCTTGGGCTTGGGCTTCGGCGCGGGGGCGGTCTGCTGCTCCTGCTTGGGCTTCGCCGCCGGACGGTTCGGCGCCGTGCGCTCCGGGGCCGGGCGCTGGGGGGCGGCCTTGACCTGCAGGGTCAGCCGCTGGCCCGGGAAGATCAGGTCGGGATCGTCTCCGACCACCGTGCGGTTCTGCGCGTACAGCTGCTGCCAGCCGCCTTTGAGGCGTTGTGCGGCGGCGATCCCGGACAGCGAGTCGCCCTGGGCGACCGTGTAGCCCTCGCGCTGCGTCGGGACAGTCGTGGGCGACGCGGCCGGTCTCTGGGTGAGCCGCTTGGGCGGAGTGGACTCCTGCGTCCGGTGCCGCGCCGGCTCGACGTCGGGGCGGTCCCCGCCACGGGTCAGCCCCGCCGTCGACGAACAGGTGGGCCATGCGCGCGGGCCCTGGCCGTCGAGGACCTTCTCCGCGACCGCTATCTGCTGGTCCTTGGTGGCCAGATCCGCGCGTGGCGCGTACTGCCGGCCGCCGTACGCCTCCCAGGTGGACTGGCTGAACTGGAGCCCGCCGTAGTAGCCGTTGCCGGTGTTGATCCGCCAGTTGCCGGTCGACTCGCAGGCCGCGACCTTCTCCCACACGTCGACCGACGCCGCGTGCGCGGACCCGGCGCCCACGAGGGGCAGGGCGATGCCGGCGCCCCCGGCGGTGACGGTGAGCGAAGCCCGGTTGATGCGGCTCGGCTGATATCGGCGGTGCCGCCCGGTTCCGGCCATGGTGAACTCCCCCTGGAACGCGCTTGGTCTGTCGCAATCGGCCAACTTATGGGCGTTCGTGGCGACGTCAAGCGCGCCCTGCGCGAACACACTCCTGACGGTATCGACGTCTACTTCGACAACGTCGGCGGAGACATCCTCGAAGCGGCGCTCAC
>NZ_JBEXRZ010000415.1:0-2424 GCF_040613325.1 Streptomyces sp. NPDC006283
CCTGGATCGTGGGCCTCCTCGGACACCAGCTCGGCCTGCACGCACCCGGCGAGAAGGACCTCAAGGCCTCCGCCACCGTCATGCACCACCTGCTGCTCGGCCACGGCCTCGCGGTCCGCGAACTGCGCGCCCGGCACCCCCGATCCCGGGCCGGCATCGCCTACAGCCTCTTCCCGCACACCCCCGACAACCCGGACAGTCCCGCCGACCGCCGGGCCTCGTACGCCTCCGACGGCTACGTCAACCGCTGGTTCCTCGACCCGGTGCACGGCCGCGGCTACCCCGCCGACATGCGGGCCCACTGGGAGAACGTCATCGGCGACCTCGACTTCGTCCACGACGGCGACCTCGGCACCATCGCCGCGGGCAGCGACTTCATCGGCGTCAACTACTACACCCGCCGCATCGTCAGCGCCCGCCCCGGCGACGGCCCCTGGCCGTGGACGGTCGAAGAGGGACGCCCCGGCGTCGACCGAACCGACCTGGGCTGGGAGATCGTCCCCGACGACCTGGAAGCCCTGCTGCTGCGGTTGCACGCCGACTACCCCGGCACGCCGCTGGTGATCACCGAGAACGGCGCCGTCCACGGCGACGAGCCCGGCGACGACGGCGCCGTCCACGACACCCGGCGCACCGCCTTCCTCCGTTCCCACCTCACCGCCGTGCACCGCGCCCTCGCTGCCGGTGCCCCCGTGAAGGGCTATTACCACTGGTCGCTCCTCGACAACTTCGAGTGGGCGATGGGCTACTGGCCGCGCTTCGGCCTCGTCCACGTCGATCGCGCCACCCAGCGCCGTACGGTCAAGGACAGCGGCCACTGGTACGCGCAGGTCACCCGGACCGGTGCGATCCCGCCGCTGGGAGAGACCTCCTGATGCCGGACGTGGGCATGCGATGCACCGGCGGCCTGTCCGGAGCCGGGGGCGGGGACGAGGACGGGGCCCGGACGGGACGCATGCCGGAGGCCCGGCCGTGACCGCCCGCCCTCCCCTGCTCGCCGGCCTCGACATCGGCACCACCCACGTCAAGGCCCTGCTCTGCGACCCCTCGGGCAAGGTCGTCGTCCGCGCCAAGTCGCCGACACCGTACGCGAGTGCGGCGCACGCACATCCGGCGGCGGCGCTCGTGCGGGTCGCCCTGCATGCCCTCGCGGAGTGCGTACGGGCCGCCGGGCGCGCCCCGGACGTCGTCGGGCTCACCGGCATGGCCGAGGCGGGTGTTCCCCTCGATACGGACGGACGCCCCCTCGGGCCCGTACGTGCCTGGTCCGACCCCGCGCCCGCCCCGCACGCCGCGCAGCTCGCCGACACCTTCGGGGCGCACGCACTGCACGCCCGCACCGGGGTGCTGCCCAGCGCCAAGGTACCCCTGGCCAAATGGTGCGCCCTCGCCGACGCGGACCCCGCCCTGCTCCGGCGGATGGCCACCTGGGCGGGCGCCGCCGACCTGGTCGGGCACGCGCTCACCGGAAAGACCGGCACGGACGCCACGTTCGCCCAGCGCACCATGGCCTGGGACCCGGTCGCCGGAGCGTGGATCCCGGAACTCCTCGACCGGGCAGGCCTCACCCCCCGGCACATGCCGGCCGTGCACGCCCCCGGCGAGCCCGTCGGCCGGGTCACGGCGGACGCCGCCACCGGCACCGGCCTGCGCGCCGACACCCCCGTCGTCGTCACCGGACACGACCACCTCGTCGGCGCCTGGGCGGCCGGCGTCCGCGAACCCGGTCAGGTCGCCGACTCCATGGGCACCGCCGAAGCCGTCCTCACCGTGACGGCCGCCCCGCCCGACCGTGAACGCACCGCCGCGGAGGGCATGTCCTGGGGCCGGCACGCCGACGGCGTCCACCACATCGTGCTCGCCGGGGCGTCCAGCTCCGGACTGCTCGTGGAATGGTTCTGCGACCGGTTCCTCACCGGACTCGCAGGCGAGCGGCGGTACGCGGAGTTCGCGCGGCTCGTCGACTCGCTGCCCGACGGCCCGTGCGGACCCCTCGTCACCCCGTACGCGAAAGGCCGCAGCGCGCCGAGGCCCGACCCCCGGCCCCGGCTCGCCGTCCACCACCTGGAACTCGGCCACGGCACCGCCCACCTCGCCCGCGCGGTCCTGGAAGGCACCGCCCACCACGCCCGGTGGATGACCGACACCCAGGCCCGCCTCTGCGGCGCCACCCCGAAGGCCGTCACCCTGCTCGGCGGCTCGACCCGGCTGCACGCCTGGACCGCGATCAAGGCCGCCACCGGCACCTGGCCCACCCGCGTGTGCGCCGAACCCGAGGCACCCGCCCTCGGCGCCGCCCTCCTCGCGGGCACCGCCCTCGGCCTCGGCCGGCCCTGGTTGGCGCCAAGGCTGATCTGGCGCCCTCATGCTGGCCGACCCGCAAGGGCGATGTCCATTCCGATGTAAACGGATTCTGAACAATTC
>NZ_JBEXRZ010000416.1:0-2419 GCF_040613325.1 Streptomyces sp. NPDC006283
TGGGACACGGGTACTGCCGGGGCAGAGGCGGAAGCTGAGTCGAATGCCGGTGCCGGGGGGTGGGACACGGGTACTGCCGGGGCAGAGGCGGAAGCTGAGTCGAATGCCGGTGCCGGGGGGTGGGACACGGGTACTGCCGGGGCAGAGGCGGAAGCGAAGGTTCTTGCCGCCACGAAGTCTTTCTCCGGAGCCCCTGCCGAAGCCAGCGCCAGCGTTTCCGTCAAGGTCTATGTCGATACCCGCGGTCGCTACAGCGCTGAACTGTGGACTAGGGAAGCTAAGACCGGTGAGTTGATTAAGTGCGGTTCCCTCAGTGGGGCCGGTAAAGCCGTTACCTACAAGAAGGTGAAGTACGCCCTGGACGACCGCGGCACCGTCAGTCGTCACTCCTCCGACAGGAAGGAGGACGTGCGCAAGCTGACTGATAATGAGGTCAAGTCCGCGTCCAACGGCCGGATCGAGGCCAGGGCTAGGGCGAATGGGTCGGCCGTGGTACCTGGCGCCTCGAATAAGCAGATAACCGCGGTCCCGAGCGGCTCTGTCGCGGCGGGTTTGGAACAGCCTTCCGGTGGGGGACGCGGCGGGCTGATCGGAGTGGGCGCTGGGGCCGCCGCTGCATCCGCCGCCGGTCTGGGCTTCGTGCTCAAGCGCCGTGGCCGTGCAGGCGTGCAGGGCTAAGCGACACCGGACCAGTGAACATAGCGTGGGGAGACCGACCATTGAACTCCATATGTAAGCGTCGGTCGGCGATCAGGGGAGGTCTGCTCGCGCTTGCCGCAGTCGGAGGCCTCGCAGGGGTCTCCGGCTGCGGCGCGGCCGATGCCCAGCATGCCCCCGACATCAGCGTGCAATCCAGTAGCGTCCCGGCTCCGGAAAACAAGGCTGAGCCACTGGCGAGGTCCAAGCCTGTCACTCTGGACATCCCCGATGCGAAAGTAACGGCGCGAAAGGTCCTTCCGCTGGGCCTGGACAGCTCCGGCGAGCTGGAGGTCCCACCTCCCTCTCAGGGTGGTCTGCCTGGTTACTACACAAAGGCGGTCACCCCCGGTGAGGTCGGGCCTGCCATCATGGTCGCCCACTACGACACCAGATACGGCCTAGCTCTGATGAAGAACGCGGCTGATATCAAGATCGGCTCGGAGATCAAGATTGGACGCCAGGACGGCATAGCTGCAACGTTCAAGGTCAGACAGGTGAGCCAGGTCAGCAAGGGCAATTTTCCCACTCAGAAGGTCTATGGGGAGACGAACCGCCCTGAGTTGAGGCTGATTACCTGTGGCGGACCGATAGTGGATGGCCACCGTGCCGACAACATCATCTTCTACGCGGATCTAGTCTAATAGGCTGGATTCCGCTTTCGGTGGGTATAGATGCGGTGATCTGCAAGCTAGCGCGGGCACGGAAGGCGTCGCGGGATCTGGTTGGATGGGGGTGGCGGCGATTGCCGCTGAGTTGGGCTGCAGTCAGAAGACGGTGCGGTGCTGGCTGCACCGCTTCAACCGGACCGGGCTTGAAAGTCTGGAGGATCTGGGTGGCCAAGGTCGCAAGCGGCGGATCACCGAGGCCGAGCGCTCGAGAATGGGTCTGTCAAACGAGCGGTGTAACTCGGGTAGTTGGGTTACTGGCGGGCTGCTGAGAGCCGGCCGTCGACGGTGATGTCGAAGGCGTTCAGTGCGGTCTTCCAGCGCATGGTCCCGCGGGCCTGGCCCTTTCCGGTGGATCGAGCGACATGATCGCCATGTAGACGCACTTCAGGGCGGCCTGCTCGTGGGGGAAGTGCCCCCCGGCCGCCTTGACCGCCCGGTGGATGCGGGCGTTGACCGACTCGATCGCATTGGTCGCGCAGACGATGCGGCGGATGTCGGTGTCGATCCGCAGGAACGGGGTGAACTCTTCCCAGGCGTTCTTCCGCAGTTTCACGATCGTGGGATGCTTCCGGCGCTAGACATTGGAGAACTCCGCGAACCGCTCCAGAGCCGCTCGTCGGTTGGCGCCGTGCAGAGGGGCTTGAGGAGCCTGGCGATCTTGTCCCAGTCTTGGCGGGCGGTGTGGCGGAAGGAGTTCTGCAGCAGGTGTACCACGCAGTGCGCGATCGTCCTGGGCCAGACCGTCTCCACGGCTTCGGGCAGGCCCTTGAGCACGCAGACCAGCATGAGCACGTCGCTGACGCCGCGGTTCTTGATGTCGGTGAGGATGTGCAGCCAGTGCTTGGCTCCCTCGCCGCCGTCACCCGCCCACAGCCCGAGGATCTCCCGCCGGCCCTCGGTGGTGACGGCCAGGGCCATATAGACTAGCCGGTTGGCCACCGCACCGTCGCGGATCTTCACGTGGGTGGCGTCGATGAAGACCACCGGATAGACGGCGTCCAGGGGCCGACTCTGCCATTCGGCCATGCCCTCCAGCACCTTGTCGGCGATCG
>NZ_JBEXRZ010000417.1:0-2416 GCF_040613325.1 Streptomyces sp. NPDC006283
GCTCCGCGAAATCCAGCCGCGCCGGCGACCCCGGCGCGGCTGGTCCGGTGGGGGTCCCCCCACGCCGCCAGGCGTAGGGGGAGGAGCCCCCGGTTTCGGGAAGGGGCGGGCAGGGGAACGGCTCCGCGCGGCGGAGCGCGCGCGCACCCGCTCCCGTTCACCCGACTCGTCCCGGGGCCCCGCGCCCCGAACAAGGAGCTGCGTCGCCATGTCGAGCGACTACTTCATCCCCGACCCGGAGGGTCACGTCCCCAACGCTCAGGGCTACTTCGGTGCCTTCGGCGGAAAGTTCATCCCGGAGGCGCTGGTCGCCGCCGTGGACGAGGTCGCCGTCGAGTACGACAAGGCCAAGAGCGATCCCGCCTTCGCCGCCGAACTCAACCAGCTGATGGTCGACTACACGGGCCGCCCGAGCGCCCTCACCGAGGTCGCCCGGTTCGCCGAACACGCTGGTGGCGCCAGGGTCTTCCTCAAGCGCGAGGACCTCAACCACACCGGCTCGCACAAGATCAACAACGTTCTGGGCCAGGCACTGCTCACCAAGCGCATGGGCAAGACCCGTGTCATCGCGGAGACCGGCGCCGGCCAGCACGGCGTGGCGACCGCGACCGCCTGCGCCCTGTTCGGGCTGGACTGCACCATCTACATGGGTGAGATCGACACCCAGCGCCAGGCCCTGAACGTGGCCCGGATGCGGATGCTCGGCGCCGAGGTCGTCGCCGTGAAGTCCGGCAGCCGAACCCTCAAGGACGCCATCAACGAGGCGTTCCGCGACTGGGTGGCCAATGTCGACCGCACGCACTACCTCTTCGGCACGGTCGCGGGACCGCACCCCTTCCCCGCCATGGTGCGCGACTTCCACCGCGTCATCGGCGTGGAGGCCAGGCGGCAGATCCTCGAAAGGACGGGACGGCTCCCCGACGCGGCCGTCGCCTGCGTCGGCGGTGGGTCCAACGCCATCGGCCTGTTCCACGCCTTCATCCCCGACGCCGCTGTCCGCCTGATCGGCTGCGAGCCGGCCGGCCACGGTGTGGAGACCGGGGAGCACGCAGCGACCCTGACCGCAGGTGAGCCCGGCATCCTGCACGGTTCGCGTTCCTACGTCCTCCAGGACGAGGAGGGCCAGATCACCGAGCCGTACTCGATCTCCGCCGGGCTCGACTACCCCGGCATCGGCCCCGAGCACGCGTACCTCAAGGACTCCGGCCGCGGCGAGTACCGCGCGGTCACCGACGACGCGGCCATGCAGGCCCTGCGCCTCCTGTCGCGCACCGAGGGCATCATCCCGGCGATCGAATCGGCACACGCGCTGGCCGGTGCGCTCGAGGTGGGCAGGGAACTGGGCTCGGACGGGCTGATCCTGGTGAACCTCTCCGGACGCGGCGACAAGGACATGGACACCGCCGCACGGTACTTCGGGCTGTACGACACCGACGCCCAGGTCGAGGCCGACGCCTCCGCCGACAACGGCGCCGCAGAGATCCAGGGGGACGCGAAGTGAGCGGCAACCTTCACCTGCTGAACGACACACTCGCCGCGGCGAGGAACGAGAACCGGGCCGCGCTCATCGCGTACCTGCCCGCCGGGTTCCCGACCGTCGACGTGGGCATCGAGGCGGTCAAGGCCGCGTTCGACGGCGGCGCCGACGTGGTGGAGGTGGGGCTGCCGCACAGCGATCCCGTCCTCGACGGCCCCGTCATCCAGACCGCCGACGACATCGCCCTGCGCGGCGGCGTCAAGATCGCCCACGTGATGCGCACCGTCCGCGAGGCGCACACGGCCACCGGCAAGCCGGTCCTGGTGATGACGTACTGGAACCCGATCGACCGCTACGGCGTCGAGCGCTTCACCGCCGAGCTGGCAGAGGCGGGCGGCGCCGGCTGCATCCTGCCCGACCTGCCGGTCGAGGAGGCCGGGCTGTGGCGGGAGCACGCGGAGAAGCACGGTCTCGCCACCGTCTTCGTCGTCGCGCCCAGCAGCCAGGACGCCCGCCTCGCCAAGATCACGGCGGCCGGGTCGGGCTTCGTCTACGCGGCGTCGCTGATGGGCGTCACCGGCACCCGCGAGTCGGTCGGCGAGCAGGCCCAGGACCTCGTGCACCGCACACGCGCCACCACCGACATGCCGGTCTGTGTGGGGCTCGGGGTCTCCAACCCCGAGCAGGCAGCGGAGGTCGCCTCGTTCGCCGACGGTGTGATCATCGGCTCGGCGTTCGTCAAGCGGATGCTCGACGCGCCGGACGAGGCCGCGGCCGTCTCGGCCGTACGGGAACTGGCGGGCGAACTGGCACGCGGCGTGCGCAGGAATCCGTAGCCCGTACGGGTGGATCAGGGACCGGGGAGGCGGCTCCTGTCGCCTGGGTCCTGGTCCTGGCCGGCCCGCGACACCGCCCGGCTGATCGCGGCGGGACTGCGCG
>NZ_JBEXRZ010000418.1:0-2399 GCF_040613325.1 Streptomyces sp. NPDC006283
TGTAAGGCCGGCAGGCGGCCCGCCGCTTCCGTCCGGCAGCCGGCCGACGAGGGGCCGGTCAGCGCGGCCCGCCGTGGCCGACCGGTTCCTCCGCCGGAGACGCCGGCCCTGGCAGGGAAAGGTCGATGTCGGATTCCCGCCAGTGAGAACGGGGCGGAACCGTCATCCTTGAGCCATGCACACCGACACCGAGCGCTGCGTGCGCGCCGTCCAGTCCAAGGACGCGCGGTTCGACGGCTGGTTCTTCACCGCCGTGCTGACCACAGGGATCTACTGCCGCCCCAGCTGCCCGGCCGTGCCGCCGAAGGTCGAGAACATGACCTTCTACCCGAGCGCCGCGGCCTGTCAGCAGGCCGGGTTCCGGGCCTGCAAGCGGTGCCGTCCCGACACCAGCCCGGGCTCTCCGGAGTGGAACGCCCGCGCCGACGCCGTCGCGCGTGCCATGCGGCTGATCAGGGACGGTGTCGTCGACCGGGAGGGCGTGCCGGGCCTCGCCGCGCGGCTCGGCTACTCCACCCGGCAGATCGAGCGCCAGCTGCTCGCCGAACTGGGTGCCGGCCCGCTCGCCCTCGCCCGCGCCCAGCGCGCCCAGACCGCGCGGCTGCTCATCGAGACGACGGCGGTGCCCATGGCGGATGTCGCCTTCGCGGCAGGGTTCGCCTCCATCCGCACCTTCAACGACACGGTCCGCGAGGTCTTCGCCCTCGCCCCGAGCGAATTGCGCGCCCGCGCCGGCCGCGGCCGCGTCGCCGTGCCTCCCGTGCCCGGCGTGATCGCGCTCAGGCTCCCGTACCGCGCACCGCTCAACCCCAGCAATCTCTTCGGGCATCTCGCCGCGACCGGCGTCCCCGGCGTCGAGGAGTGGCGGGACGGAGCGTACCGGCGCACCCTGTCGCTGCCGTACGGGCACGGCATCGTGAGCCTGACGCCGCACCCCGACCACATCTCCTGCCGGCTTTCCCTGACCGATCCTCGCGATCTGACCATCGCCATCAGCCGTTGCCGATGGATGCTCGACCTGGACGCGGACCCGGTTGCCGTCGACGACCAGCTGCGCAGCGATCCGCTGCTCGCCCCGCTGGTCGACAAGGCGCCCGGACGGCGGGTGCCGCGCACCGTCGACGCCGCCGAGTTCGCGGTACGGGCCGTGCTCGGCCAGCAGGTCTCCACGGCCGCAGCCCGCACCCACGCGGGGCGCCTCGTCAGGGCGCACGGCATGCCCGTGGAGGACACCGAGGGCGGCCTCACCCACGTCTTCCCGACGTCCGAGGCACTGGCCGCCCTCGACCCCGAGGCCCTCGCCCTGCCCCGCAGCCGGCGCACCACCCTGACCACGCTCGTGGCCGCCCTCGCAGACGGGACGCTGAAACTCGACCCTGGCAGCGACTGGGACCGGGCGCGGGGCCAACTCGCCGAACTACCCGGCTTCGGACCGTGGACCGTCGAGGTAATCGCGATGCGCGCCCTCGGCGACCCCGACGCGTTCCTCCCCACCGACCTCGGAATGCGGCGCGCCGCTGCCGAACTCGGGCTGCCCGCCACACCGGCCGCCCTCACCGCACGGGCGGCGGCCTGGCGGCCCTGGCGCGCCTACGCCGTCCAGTACCTGTGGGCGTCGGACGACCACCCCATCAACCACCTTCCGGCGTAAGGAACTCTCCCATGACCACGACCACGTCCAGGCGGCACACGGTCGTCGACAGCCCCTACGGCGCGCTGACCCTCGTCGCCACCGACGGCGTCCTCAGCGGCCTCTACATGACCGACCAGCGCCACCGTCCCGCCGAAGAAACCTTCGGCGACCGCGACGAGACGCTCTTCGACGAGGCGATCCACCAGCTGGAGGCCTACTTCGCCCGCGAGCTCACCGAGTTCGACCTGACGATGCACTTCGTGGGCACGCCCTTCCAGCGCAGCGTCTGGGACCGGCTGCGGCAGATCCCGTACGGCGAGACGCGCACCTACGGCGAACTGGCAGAGGAGCTCGGCAACCGTGGGGCCTCCCGCGCGGTGGGCCTCGCCAACGGTAAGAACCCCATCGGCATCATCGTGCCCTGCCACCGCGTCATCGGTTCCTCCGGGAGCCTCGTCGGTTACGGCGGCGGACTCGACCGCAAGCAGCGACTGCTCGCCTTCGAGCGCGGGGAGCGCGACGACGCGCTTTTCCCGGCCTTCGCCGCGAACGTCCCCACGGCCGCTCGCTAGGCCTTGTCCGGGCGGTCTTCCCGGGCCCGCGACCAGTTGCCGTGGCCCGCTCCCCCAGCGTGCTCCCCCCACGCCCGTAGGGCGTAGGGGGAGGGTCTGGTGCGTGCGATCGCGAGGCGGAGGTGGGGGTACCTCCCATGCCGAAGGCGTAGGGGGAGGAGGCATGGCGGAGCCATGCCGACCGACGACAACGC
>NZ_JBEXRZ010000419.1:0-2380 GCF_040613325.1 Streptomyces sp. NPDC006283
TACCTGCCTCTTCCCCACAAGGCTGATCGTCCAGTCACCTGGCCATGGGACGCCCCGGTAGTTCGGAGAAGGCAGCTGCCGAGGGTGCGCAGCGGGAGGCAGTAGACGTAGCGGCGCAGGCAGCGTGGGCAGGTGGTGCGGGCAGCCATGGCACGGTCCAGCGCGGCTTCCTGCGCGAG
Source organism: Streptomyces sp. NPDC006283 (assembly GCF_040613325.1). Taxonomy (NCBI): domain Bacteria; kingdom Bacillati; phylum Actinomycetota; class Actinomycetes; order Kitasatosporales; family Streptomycetaceae; genus Streptomyces; species Streptomyces sp. NPDC006283. The sequence continues at coordinate 180 of NZ_JBEXRZ010000419.1, forward strand.
GGTCGGAGTGCGCTTGGGCAGCGCGAGGTCGACCTGGTAGAGCCAGGCGAAGCGGCGGCCGCCGCGGCATTCGATCCGGGCGGCGGGTTCTTGTCCTCCAGGGCGAAGGCCCATGGCGCGCAGCTGGCGGCGGGTCGCGTATCCGGGGCCGGCCTGCCTCCACCGGAACACTGGCAACTCCCCGGTGCCGGGATCGTAGGGGTCGACGTCGACAACGCCGTGCTCCTGGTCGTGCTCGTCGCCGGTGGTCATGCCCGGCTCCAGGCGCCGGGGAACCGGGGCGGACGGTGCGGGAGGCGCGGGCCGGGTGGGGCGGGGCCGGCCGATTCGGCGGCGCGGGCGGGGCGTGAGCACGGCGGTCTCCTCCAGACGATGACGGAACGCGCCGCGCCCCGGCGACCAAGCAGGGTGATGCCGTTGGTTAATCCGGGGCCTGACCCTTCGCTCCGCCATAGATGGCGGAGCGAAGGGCTGCGAAGTGGCTGGTCCGGGTGCGGGCTCGTGGGCTGCCGATCAGGTGCGCGTCAATACGGGTCAGGTTGATCGCGGCGCCGGTGAGCTGATGCTGGAGGCTGGTCTTCGCCAGCCCGCGGTAGCGGGATCTGCGCAGGCCGCACGTGTGGACGCCTTGGGAGATCGTTCCTTCGATCCCGGCCCGGACCTTGTAGCGTTCCTTCCATTCATCGGCCTGCTGGAGCGCGCGGGCCTGCTGAAGCTCGTGATGCGCCTGCTGCGGCCGCAGCGTGATAGCCCGGCCCTTCTCCCTGAAGTTCGTCACGCAGTCGTGTACGACGGGACACGGGCGGCAGTCCCGCGCGGAGAACAGTGCACGGACGACGGGCAGGCCGTGTTGGGAGCGGTCCTCTCTCCAGCTGTGGTTTTCCACTCCGTTCGGGCAGGTCACCCGCTTCCTGTCCCAGTCCACGGTGAAGGCGTCCTGACCGTAAGTGCCGCTGCGGGCCTGTGGGTTGGTGACTGACTTGAGGGGCCCGTGCAGAGCGACGCCGTGTTCGCGGGCGTCCGCCATCGCGCTGGCGTTGGCGTAACCCGTATCGACCCAGTGTTCTTTCGGAAGCATGGCCCGTTCGGCCAGGGCGGCGTGGACCTCAGCCGTCATGCGGTCGTCGGACACTGTGGCGGTGGTGGTCACGACGTTGGTGATCAGGTTCGCGGTGTCCGGCTCGCAAGTCTCGGTGATGTGGACCTTGTAGCCGTTCCAGTGCAGGTCCTGTTTGATGCTGCCGCGCGCATCAACGTCATATGGAGTGACCAGGCGCATCGCCCCCCGCGGGCGGTCTTTTGGGCCTCTGTTCTCCACCTCCCCGTCCACCTGCTGGAAACACTGGACCCAGACCTGCCGCAATGTTTCCACCTGCCGTAACCGTCGCAACCCCTCCGGCGCTCCCGCCGCCCAGACGGCCTGAAGCAGACGTGTCCCGTCCCGGGCAGTCCGCAGAGTCGCTTCTTTCCGCTTGGTACGGCTCTTGGGGAAGTCGAATTCCGAGGCCGGCAATGAGTAGTGCTTGAACCAGTCGGGCTCAGTCTCCGCGACGCGGGCCGTCCACTCCGGATCTGCGTGAGCCAGCGCGTTGAGCGCGGCACGCATTGACTCAGTGATCATCTCAAGCCAGGAGAGTTCACGCGCAGACGTCAGCACGTGGGTGGAGTCCGTCCTGGCCCGGCCGGCTGTCCTCAACAGGCCCTTGTCCCGAGCAGCTACCAGGATGCCGTCCAGGACCCGTCGCCCGGCATCCGCCTGGACAAGCCGGTCCCGGAACTCCGACAGCACCGAGTAGTCAAAACCGGAGTCCTCCAGGTCCAGCCCGAGGGCGTACTTGAAGTCGATCCTGGCTCGCACCGCCTCCGCGGCCTGCCGGTCGGTGAGGCCCTCGACGAACTGCAGCACCAACACCAGTGCCAGCCTGCCTGGTGACCACGCTGGCCTGCCACGCGTTGGGAACAGATCGGCGAATTCTGCGTCGCCGAACAGCGGCCCCAGCTCGTCCCGGATCCTGATCGCGAGGCTTCCCTTCGGAAACGCCGCTCGTGCCACCCGCACCGTCTCCGCCGGAACCTGCCCCGGCCCCATCGGCTGCATCGACACAGCACCCACCCCCAACGCACGTCGGCCTTCACGACCCCAACTGGGGCGTAAAGGCCGACGTCACGCCGCGCCTCGAATTCGCCAACAGCGTCACCAA
>NZ_JBEXRZ010000420.1:0-2352 GCF_040613325.1 Streptomyces sp. NPDC006283
CGGTCTGCACGGCCGTGCGTGCCTGGGCCCTGGCCCATCCGCACGAGTACGCCCTGATCTACGGCTCTCCCGTCCCCGGCTACACCGCGCCCAGGGACACCGTGGGTCCCGCCGCCCGTGTGGGCCTCGCGCTGGTCTCCGTCATCCGCGACGGCCACCGCACGAACGGGCTCGCGCTCCCGCCGCTGGCTCCTGGGCTGCGGCCGGAAGCGCACCGTATGGCGGCGGACATCGCCCCCGACCTGCCGCCCGCCGTCGTCGTCGCGATGATCGCCGCATGGTCGCAGCTCTTCGGGACGATCTCCTTCGACCTGTTCGGCCACTTCAACCGCGTCGTCGAGGATCGGGACGCCTTCTTCGAGCACGCCGTGGCCCGCCTCGCGTACGAGGTCGGGCTCCGTCCCCATACCGAGGGCACCTCACCGGGCAGCCGAGCCGCGTCCTGACGCGACGCATTTCCGAGCGGCGCCCTCGGCGGCACGGACCTGGTTCACCGCCCGGCCGGAGCGGCTGCGGCGCACTCCGGCGGACGACTGACGGAGGCCGCCACCCGCGCCCGTACTCCCCGCGCCCGTACTCCCCGAGCCTGTACTCCCGAGGGAGTACACGTGACCGCCACACCGGGCTGACGCCCGCGCCCACCACCCCGGTCTAGCGTGGCCGTATGGAACAGCAGCGCACCGGCACCTGCGCAGGTCCGCCCTGGCCACGGGGCGGACCTCCTTGGATGCGCCCCTTCGAGGACCGGCGCGACAGGACCCGTGTCCCGTGGGCGTCGACCCTGGCGATCGCCGTGATCGTCATGGGCGGCTCCGGTTTCGCCGCCAAGGGGCAGCCCGAACGCGAATCCCTCGACGCCTTCGGCCGCGTTCTGCTCCTCCTCGGCCCGGCACTGCTCCTCCTGCGCAACCGGTATCCCGTGCTCACCGTTTTCGGTGTGTGCGGCACGGCCTTCGTGTACTTCGCGGCGGGCTATCCGTACGGGCCGGTCTTCCTCACCATCGCCGTCGCCTGCTTCGCCGCGATCGTCGCCGCACACCGGCGGGCCGCCTGGTGGGCCATCGGTCTGCTGTGGGCGGGGCATCTGCTGATCGCGCACTGGCTGTACCGGTATCTGCCCCCGGCCGGCGACGGCGCGGCGCCCTGGGGGCAGGAGGTGTTCGTCACCGCCTGGGTGATAGCGATCGTGGCCGCGTCAGAACTGGTGCGCGTACGCCGCGAGGTATGGGCGCGGGAGCGTGCCGAGCGCGCCGCCGCGGAGAAGCGCCGCGCGGACGAGGAACGGCTGCGCATCGCCCGCGAACTCCACGACGTCCTCGCGCACTCGATCTCCGTCATCAACGTGCAGGCGGGTGTCGGGCTGGCGCTGCTCGACTCCGACCCCGAACAGGCCCGTACCGCCCTGACCACCATCAAGGCGGCGAGCAAGGAGGCGCTGGGCGAGGTGAGGCAGGTCCTCGACACGCTGCGCGCCCCCGGCCGGGCCCCCCGTGCCCCCGCTCCCGGCCTGGACCGCCTCCCCGAACTCGTCGAACAGGCCGCGGACGCCGGACTCACCGTCGAGGTGGAGACCGCGGGCGAGCCGGTGGCGCTCCCGCCCGGGGCAGACCTGGCGGCTTTCCGGATCGTGCAGGAGGCACTGACGAACGTCGTACGGCACTCGGGCTCGCGCACCGCGCGGGTACGGATCGCCTACGCCCCGGGCCGTCTCGACCTCCGGATCGACGACGAAGGGCCCGCGACCGGCTCGCCCGCGGGCGGCAGCGGCAACGGCCTGGCCGGCATGCGGGAACGGGCCGCTGCTCTCGGTGGCACCATCGACGCGGGTCCGCGGCCGGACGGCGGCTTCGGGGTCCGAGCCGAACTGCCCGTGCGGCCCAAGGAGACGACGTGATCCGAATAGTCCTCGCAGACGACCAGATCCTGGTCCGGGCAGGCTTCCGCGCCCTGTTGGGCGCCCAGCCGGACATCGAGGTCGCGGGCGAGGCGTCCGACGGGGAGGAGGCGGTGCGCCTGGTGGGCGAAGAGCGCCCGGACGTGGTGCTGATGGACATCCGGATGCCGAACCTGGACGGACTCGCCGCCACCCGCCGGATCACCGATGACGAGCGTCTGGCGGACGTGAAGGTCGTCATGCTCACCACCTTCGAACTGGACGAGTACGTCTTCGAGGCCATCCGCTCCGGCGCCTCCGGCTTTCTGGTGAAGGACACGGAACCGGACGAACTGCTGCGTGCGGTACGGGCGGTGGTGTCCGGGGACGCACTGCTGTCCCCTCTTGTGCTGCACGGACCTTCCGTCGCTCTGCCCCAACGATCCGGACGGCTCAATCTGTGCAAATCTCCCCCGTCC
>NZ_JBEXRZ010000421.1:0-2336 GCF_040613325.1 Streptomyces sp. NPDC006283
CTCCGAGATGGCCGGCTCTATGAGAGGGAGTACAACCCCCGCGAGAAGGCGGCCCGAGAGGCTCAGACGGCTTGACTAAACTCATTAAGAGTCGTTCGTGGCACCAGCGCACCCCACAGGCCTCGGTCTCTGCGGGAGCTCAGGCGGCTCTGGCATATCGAGAGGTCACTGTGCGGCGGGCTCGCACCACCAACACCAACGAGTGATCAAGCCGGTAGTTGTTGACGGTGGCGGCGGTCATGAAGGTGCCGAATGCTGCGCGGTCTACTACTAGGCATCCAAGCCCGGTGCGTGATAGGCATCCACCCGGTGCTGCGTGACCGCCACCACCACGAGCACCAAGGCCGCACACCTGTCTAAAGCGAGGCGTTACCCGCCCGGCAGCCACTAGATGTCACGATCCGGCGCTCGAACGTCCTTGGGAACAACCGCCCCAACAGGACGCTCTTAACAATGGATTAGGCCCGTGACTCCGGTTGCGAGAGTGAGGCGAACGCGGCGAGGTAGAAGGCGCGTTTGAGCTGCTTGTTGACTCGCCGAGCGGGGTGTTCGCCGCGGATGGAGGAGCCGGAGGCACGGGTGACGGGTGCCAGGCCGGCGTAGGCGGCCAGGTGTCCGGCGGAAGCGAAGGCGCTGCCGTCGCCGACGTCAATGAGGATCCGGGCGGCGGTCCTGACCCCGATGCCGGGCATCGAGATCAGGACCTGGGAAAGAGGGTGAGCCGCCAGCATTTCCTCGATCCGGGCTGCGAGGAGTCTGCGCTGGTCCAGTACGGAGCCGAGGCCAGAGACGAGATTGGGGACGATCAATGCGGCGGTGTCGGTGCCGGGGACGACCACGGTCTGCTCGTCGAGTGCGATGAAGATGTCCTCGACCAGGCGCTCGGCCATCCGCGGGGCCTTCGGCCGCAGCAGTGTGACGAGTCTGCGCCGTCCTGCCTTCCGCAGCTGGGCAGGAGAGCCGAAGCGTTCGAGCAAGGTGAGCACGGCAGGGTGGTCCAGGCGGGGGCCAAGGATCTTCTCCAGCGGCGGATGGATCTGTGTCAGCAGGCCCCGCAGTCGGTTCTTGGTCCGTGTCACCTCGGTGGCCAGGTCGTCGTCGAAGCCGGTCAGCATCTCCAGCTCGGCCACGGTCTCGTCGGCCGCCTCGATGGCCCGCAGCGTGTGGGGCATCGAACGGGCCGCGTCCGCGATGACATACGCGTCGCGGGCGTCGGTCTTCGCCTCGCCTGGGTATAGATCGGCGATCCGCCGCATCGTCAGGCCCGGCAGATAGGCGACACGACAGCCCGCGTCACGAGCCACTGCCAGAGGCAGGGCGCCTATGGAAGCGGGCTGGTCGACCACCACCAGGACGGTGCCGTGCTTGCCTGGAGCTTGGCAAAGACCTCGCGGAGCTTCGACTCGGTGTTGGGCAGCCGCTTGTCGAAGGTCTTCTTGCCCTCCGGGGCCAGCGCCGTCGCAGGTGTTCGCCCTTGCCGACGTCCAGACCCAGATAGACGTCGATGCCACCTTGACCGCCCACGTGCTTGCTCCCGTATGCGCGTTCTTCCCGGCCTCACCTGCGGCATCAGCGTGCCGGCATCCACGTTACGAAGAGACTGCCCCACCCATTCACGGGTCCGGCGCTCGTGCCCCTAATCAGCGGTCTGCCAATGCCTTCGGTCCCGGTGACACCACTTTTTCGATCCTGATCGACAAGGGGGCTCAGTCATGCCGGGGCCGAAGGCCGGGAGCCCCGTTGCAGGGCCATCAAGAAGGTAACGGGGGGCGCACACAGGCCCGAACCCCGTGGACCGGGGCAAACCGGGTTCCACGATGCACGTCCTGTCGGACGCGAACGGACTGCCCCACCTCGTTGGCGTCTCCGCAGCCAACACGCACGACAGCCTCGCACTGAAGCCCATGGTGGCAGGTCACCAAACGAGACACGACCCCCACCCCGGACGCCACTTCAAACCCCAACGCCTCCACGCCGACAAGGCCTACGACCTACCTGAACTGCGGAAGTGGTTACGCGGCAAACGCATCGCAGTCCGCATCACCCGCAAAGACATCGACTCCAGCAAACGACTCGGCCGCCGCAGATGAGTCATCGAACGCACCACGTCCTGGCAGACCGGCCACCGCAGACACAACCACCGCTACGAAACGCCCCCCGTAACTACCTGCCCTTTCTCGGCCTCGCCGCCGCTCTGTGCTGCACAAGCGACTCGTCCCCCTCACCACATAGGACACGGCCTTACGACCTCGTGCGTGATTAGCGGTGACGGCGGCTGACCTGGGTCGTTGGTCTGTGTGTGGTGGGGGTTGAAGCACGCAGGTTGATCATGTCGG
>NZ_JBEXRZ010000422.1:0-2335 GCF_040613325.1 Streptomyces sp. NPDC006283
GTGGCGAGGCCGCCGAGCTGGGCCGTATGGCGGGCGAGCAGGTGGCGCGGGCCTCTTCTGTTTCCGGCCTGTTTCTCGTATGGTGGAAAACAGTTTCCGAAAACAATATGACCGCATTACCTGCTACTGGCAGGTAGGTGTCACCATCTTCACAGCGTTGCCGGGCTCAGGCGCGGCGCCGCATGGCAAAGAAGCTAGGGAAAGCAGAGGAACCCGGTCATGGCAACGGCGCCCAGCGTCTCGTACTCGATGACGGTCCGGCTGGAGGTGCCCGCGAGCGGAACCGCGGTCTCCCAGCTCACCACGGCCGTGGAGTCCTCCGGGGGCTCCGTGACCGGCCTGGACGTGACCGCCTCCGGCCACGAGAAGCTGCGGATGGATGTCACGATCGCCGCCACCTCGACGGCCCACGCGGACGAGATCGTCGAAGAGCTGCGGAAAATCGAGGGCGTCGTCCTCGGCAAGGTCTCGGACCGTACGTTCCTGATGCACCTCGGCGGCAAGATCGAGATGGCGTCCAAGCATCCCATCCGCAACCGTGACGACCTCTCGATGATCTACACGCCGGGCGTCGCCCGTGTGTGCATGGCGATCGCGGAGAACCCGGAGGACGCCCGCCGCCTCACCATCAAGCGCAACTCCGTTGCAGTGGTGACCGACGGCTCCGCGGTGCTCGGCCTCGGCAACATCGGCCCCAAGGCCGCCCTGCCGGTCATGGAGGGCAAGGCCGCGCTCTTCAAGCGCTTCGCCGGCATCGACGCGTGGCCCATCTGCCTGGACACCCAGGACACCGACGCCATCGTCGAGATCGTCAAGGCGATCGCCCCCGGCTTCGCCGGCATCAACCTCGAGGACATCTCCGCACCCCGCTGCTTCGAGATCGAGGCACGGCTGCGCGAGGCCCTCGACATCCCCGTCTTCCACGACGACCAGCACGGCACCGCGATCGTCGTCCTCGCCTCGCTGACCAACGCCCTGCGCGTGGTGGGCAAGGCGATGAGCGACGTGCGGGTCGTCATGTCCGGCGCCGGCGCGGCCGGTACGGCCATCCTCAAACTCCTCATCGCGGCGGGCGTCAAGCACGCCGTCGTGGCCGACATCCACGGTGTCGTCCACGCGGGCCGTGAGGACCTCGTGGCCGCAGCGCCCGAGTCGCCGCTGCGCTGGATCGCCGACAACACCAACCCCGAGGGCGTCACCGGCACGCTCAAGGAAGCGGTCGCCGGAGCGGACGTCTTCATCGGCGTCTCCGCCCCGAACGTGATCGGCGCGGACGATGTCGCGGCCATGGCGGAGGGCGCGATCGTGTTCGCTCTCGCGAATCCCGACCCCGAGGTCGACCCGGCAATCGCCCGTCAGACGGCGGCAGTTGTGGCCACCGGCCGCTCCGACTTCCCCAACCAGATCAACAACGTGCTGGTCTTCCCGGGCGTCTTCCGCGGTCTGCTGGACGCTCAGTCCCGCACCGTCAACACGGAGATGATGCTCGCGGCCGCGGCGGCGCTCGCGGACGTCGTCACGGAGGACGAACTCAACCCGAACTACATCATCCCCTCGGTCTTCAACGACAAGGTCGCCGGAGCCGTCGCAGGGGCCGTACGGGACGCGGCAAGGGCGGCGGGCGCGGCTGTGACAGGCCCCACGTCCGCCTGACATACGGCGCGTCGCGGGTCGCGGGGTCGCAAACCCCCCTTTAGGGTGGCGGACCAGGGAGCACGCGGCCCGGCCCGCCCGCTCCGACGAGTCTCGAGAGAGTCGACGGAACGTCACCACGATGAGGCAGTGGGGGATTCCGTGCGGCTCCCGTGTGACTCCGGAGGGTGCCGGATTGGCTTTCCCGCCGCTGGTGGGGGCAGGATGCTTCCCCGAGGACCTGCGTCCTGGGGGAAGCCCCGAGGGCGCGGAGGGGTCTGACAGCAGACCCGGGTCCGGGGACTGTCCGAGGGCCCTGGCAGCATCGGCTTCGATCCACGCCTCACAGGCAAGAAGAACACGGGAGTAACAAAATGAACCGCAGTGAGCTGGTGGCCGCGCTGGCCGACCGCGCCGAGGTGACCCGCAAGGACGCCGACGCCGTTCTGGCCGCTCTCGCCGAGACCGTCGGCGAGGTCGTCGCCAAGGGCGACGAGAAGGTCACCATCCCCGGCTTCCTGACCTTCGAGCGCACCCACCGTGCCGCTCGCACCGCGCGCAACCCGCAGACCGGCGACCCGATCCAGATCCCGGCCGGCTACAGCGTGAAGGTCTCCGCGGGCTCGAAGCTCAAGGAAGCCGCCAAGGGCAAGTAAGGCCCAGGCAGCGAGAGGGGCGGTCACCCGGACTCCGGGGGACCGCC
>NZ_JBEXRZ010000423.1:0-2329 GCF_040613325.1 Streptomyces sp. NPDC006283
GCAAGTTCTCGAGGCTGACGCTGCAGTTGCGTGCGAACGACGAGTCGGACACGTCTGCCTGGAAGCGGTTCCGCAACGACGCCGTCCTGGCGGTGGACTTCGTCGGGCTGCCGGCCAAGCCCACGGGAATCGGCCTGGTGACCGGCTCCGGCACCTCGTGCGAGACCAGTGAGGGCGACCCGGCCGTCGTCTCCGACCCCACCCCGACCCTCACGGCCACCACCCAGACCGCCTCCGGCGGCGAGTCCGGTGCGCAACTGCGCATCGCGTACGACGTGGACCACAAGAACAGCGACGGGACCTGGTCGGACACCTCGGCGGGCAATGGGGACGAGCGCCCGACCAGCGGCTATCTGGGCGACGGCAAGAAGGTGACGATCTCCTGGTCGGCACTGGCCGAGGGCAAGCTCTACCGGCTCCGTGCCTGGACCCGCTCGTACTACAACGGCGGCGCGAGCCAACTGGCCGGTCCGTCGAACGCGTCGACGACGGGCTGGTGCTACTTCAAGGTCGACCCGACGGCGCCGAAGGCGCCGCGGATCACGATCGGGTCGCCCTACACCGAGTGCACACCGAATGCCTGCGTGGCGGCCGGTGGTCCGGGACAGAAAGCGGTGTTCACCTTCGCTCCGGCGGTGGGTGACGCGAACATCGTGTCGTACCAGTACAAGATGTCCTCCGAGGACGCCTGGTCGGCCGCGATCAACGGCTCCACGGTGAACCGGGACATCACGCCGCTGAAGTCCGGGACGCACAGCGTGTATGTGCGGGCCAAGGACAACGTGGGCCGCTGGGGCGCCCAGCACGCTGTCGACTTCCTCGTCGCGGCCGGTGAGGGCCCGGTGGGCCGCTGGCACTTCGACGAGGCGTCCGGCGCGGCGCTGGACTCGGCCACGGCCGGGGGGACCCGCCACAACGCCACGCTGGGCGGCGGTGCGGTGCGCGACGACCGGGGCCGCCGGGGCCTGATCACTCATGACGCCAACGGTGTGGAACTGGCCGATCCGGTCACGGACAAGGGCCTCGCGCTCAACGGCACCACGGGTCACGCGGTGACGGACGCGCCGGTGCTGGAGACTCGGTCGGCCTACACGATCTCGGCGTGGGCACGGCTGGACGACACCGACGACTATGCCGCCGTGCTGTCCACGAGGGGCGAGGACCAGAACCCGTTCGCGTTCTGGTACTCGGGCAACTCAAAGACGTGGTTCTTCGGTATCAACAAGGGTGACGGCACCGGGTACTACGGCCAGCCCGCCTCGTATCCGGCGCAGGCGGGTGTGTGGACGCATCTGGCCGGCACCTACGATCCGGCCAAGCAGGAGCTGAAGTTCTACGTCGACGGCCGGATCCAGGGCGGTCCGGTGACGGTGGCGGGCTCGTGGCCTTCGAGCGGTCCGCTGCAGTTCGGCCGGGTTCCGCTGAGCAGCGGCTACACGTACCACTTCCCGGGTTCGATCGACGAGGTGGCCGTGTGGCAGCGGGCGCTGACGCACGCGGAGATCCTGGACGAGGCGCGCCTGCTGACCTCGGAGGGCTTCGCCGGCGCCGAACTGGTGGCCGACTGGTCCGCGGCGGGTGCGAGCGGGACGGCGATCGCCGACACCACGTCCGGATACGGCAGGACGCTCACCCTCGGCGGCGGGGCGTCGATCGACGCCGAGACGATCCTCATGGACGGTGTCGACGACGCGGCCACCGCGCCGGGGCCGCTGGTGTACGACCATGCGGCGTTCACGGTCAGCACGCTGGTGCAGCTGGACGGGGCGAAGCTCGCGGGCAAGGAGGCCGGCTACATCGGCCAGGTCCTCGGGCAGCGCACGGCCAACGGCTCCGCCTGGGGCTTCTGGTACCAGCTCACCGGCAAGGACACCGTCATCGACGAGGAGACCTTCGAGGAGCGGACCGTGCCCGTGGGCATGTGGCACTTCGGCCGTCTGAACGCCGACGGAACCTTCTCGTCCGTGGCTTCCGAAGAGGTCGCCGCGCTGGACACGCCGGTCCGGCTGACGGGTGTCTACGACCCGCTGATCGGCAAGATCAGCCTCTACCTGGGGCACAACATCAACGGTGAACCGAAGGCGTTCACCGTGCAGCTCGGCAGCGGTGACTTCGCCGTCGGCAAGGGCTTCACCGGCGGCGCCTGGAAGCACCATCTGCCGGCCAGGGTGTCCGAGGTGCGGCTGTGGGCCGGGGCGATGGCCGGCTCCGAGCAGATAGACCACCGGATCGGCGACTGACGACCGGTACCCGGTCATCGTCGACATGACCGGGTCGCCGGTGCGGGTGTCGTGCGGGCGGGAAAGATAGAGCTGTGCGTAGAGCCAGC
>NZ_JBEXRZ010000424.1:0-2325 GCF_040613325.1 Streptomyces sp. NPDC006283
GGACCGGGTGCCGCCCCCACTCATGTGTCGCCGAGTGCGACCGGTGTCGGCTACTCGCCGGGACGCCCGTCCGTGTCGGATGTCGGCCGGGCGTCGGCATCAGCGTCCTTCACCTCGCTGTTGCCGGCGTCGTTGTTGTCCGCGCCTTCGTGCTCGTCATCCTGCAGGGCGTCGACGAACTCGACGCCGTCCAGCTCGGCGAGGCGGTCCGACGCGTCGGTGGCGCCGTCCTTGTCGGCCTCGAGCGCCTTGGCGAACCACTCCCGGGCCTCGTCCTCACGGCCGGCCGCCAGAAGTGCGTCGGCGTACGCGTAGCGCAGCCGGGCCGTCCAGGGCTGGACGGAGCTGGACGCCAGCTCGGGGCTCTGCAGGGTCACGATGGCGGCGTCCAGCTGCCCCATGTCCCTGCGCGCACCGGCCGCGACGAGCCGCATCTCGACCTGTCCCGCCTTGTCGAGCTTCTGCACCTCGGGCTCGCCGGCCATCGCAAGGGCCCGCTCGGGCCGGCCGAGTCCGCGCTCGCAGTCCGCCATGACGGGCCACAGCTCCACGGTGCCGGTCATCCGCCGGGCCGCACGGAACTCGGCCAGCGCCTCGGAGTACTTCTGCGTCGCGTACGCGGCGAAGCCGGCCGCCTCACGCACGGCGGCGACACGGGACGCGAGCCGCAGCGCGATGCGGGCGTAGGCGTAGGCCTTCTCGGGGTCCTCGTCGATCAGGTTGGCGACCATGACGAGGTTCTTGGCGACGTCCTCGGCAAGGCCCTTGGGCAGGCTCTGCAGCTCCTGCCGCACGTCCTTGTCGATCTCGTCGCCCGTGACGTCCTCGGGGATCGGCAGACGCTTGATCGGCTCGCGGTCGGGACGGTCCCGGTCGTCCCGGCGGCCGTAACCGCCGCGGTCGCCGCGGTCGTCACGGGAACCGCGGTAGCCACCACGGTCCCGGTCACGGTCGTCGCGGCGGGGGCCGCGGAAGCCACCCCGGTCGTTGTCCCGGCGTCCGTAGCCACCACCGGAACGGTCGTCACGGCGGAAGCCACCGCCGGCAGCAGGCGCCGGGCGGCCGCCTCGGTCGTCGCGGCGGTCGCCACCTCGCTCGTCGCGGCGGTCGCCACCTCGCTCGTCACGGCGGAAGCCACCCTGTCGGTCGTCACGCCTGTCATCACGGCGATCGTCGCGGCGGAAACCGCCCTGCCGGTCGTCGCGGGGGCCACGGTAGCCACCCGGGCGCTCGTCACGGCGGTCGTCACGCGGACCGCGGTAGCCACCGCGTTCGTCGTCCCGACGGAACCCGCCCTGCCGGTCGTCACGACGGTCGTCACGACGGTCGTCGCGGGGGCCACGGTAGCCACCGGGCCGCTCGTCACGACGATCGTCACGCGGACCGCGGAAGCCTCCGCGGTCGTCGTCCCGGCGGAAACCGCCCTGCCGGTCGTCACGCCGCGGGTAGCCGCTCGGGCCGGAACGGTCATCACGTCGGAAGCCGCCACCGGGGCGTGCGCCGCGGTCGTCACGGCGATCATCACGGCGGTCGTCGCGACGGTCATCACGTCGGTCGTCACGGGGGCCACGGTAGCCACCGGGCCGCTCGTCACGACGATCGTCACGCGGACCACGGTAGCCACCACGGTCGTTGTCGCGTCGCCCGTGCCCGCCGCCGGAACCGCCGGTGCCTCCGCCCGAGCGGTCGTCACGTCGGAAGCCGCCACCGCGCTCGTCGCGCCGATCGTCACGACGGAAACCGCCGCCACCGCCGCCACCCGTACGCGGCGCGTATCCGCCGCCGCTGGGACGCCCGCCACGGTCGTCACGGGGCCCGCGGTACCCGCCGCGGTCGCCGCGGTCGTCCTCGCGACGCGGCCCGCGATCGCGGTCCCGGTCGCGGTCCCGGTCGCGGTCGTCCCGGCGGAAGCCACCGCCACCTGTGGGCCGACCACCACGGTCGTCACGGGCGCCACGGAACCCGCTGCGCTCACCACGGTCGTTGTCACGGCGGGGCCCACGGTCCCTGTCGTCACGACCACCGCGGAAGCCGCCCCTGTCACCGCCGTCCCTGCGACGCGGCTCGCGATCCGGACGATCGTCGGAAGAGTTGGGGGACATCGGGTGACTCCTGTCTTCGGGTACCACAGTCATTCTCGCGCAGCCGGCCATCGGCCGCGCTTCGTCATTCTCGGAAAAGCAAAAAGGACCCTTGGTCCAGCGTGAACGCTGGACCAAGGGTCCTGAAAGATTGTTCGGCGGCGTCCTACTCTCCCACAGGGTCCCCCCTGCAGTACCATCGGCGCTGAAAGGCTTAGCTTCCGGGTTCGGAATGTAACCGGGC
>NZ_JBEXRZ010000425.1:0-2308 GCF_040613325.1 Streptomyces sp. NPDC006283
GCTGTGTCTCATGCCCTCTCTCGGGGGCTTCCGAAGCCCTCAAACTTCGGGGGCCGGGACGCAACCACCCGACTCGTTCATGCGCTTCGTCCGGGCAGTGCCCGTCGGTCGGATCCCCGTGCTCAGATCCGCACCTGCACGGCGCGGGCGAGGCGGTCGTGCAGTCCGCGGCCGTCGCGGTCCCAGATGAGCGCCGGGATCGCGAGGCACAGCAGCACGCTGCGTACGACGACCCAGCCGGTGCCGAGGCGGCCGCCGTTCTCACAGATGACGCGCAGGCCGAGGAGCCGCTTGCCGGGGGTGAACCCGACCGTCCCCACGGTCAGCACGCTGAGCACGAGGAAGACGCCGAGAGCCCAGTTGCCGGCCGCCTGCCGGTCACCGCCCGCGAACAGTCCGTATGCGATCAGGAAACACAGTCCCCAGTCGATGAAGAGCGCCCCGAAGCGCCGCCCGAGAGGGGCGACGGAGCCCGGTCCCGTCTCCGGCAGACCGAGCCGCTGGCCCCGGTATCCGAAGTCGACACCCATGTCCTCGGCCGCAGCGCGGGGCCCGGACAGCCACGATCCGATTGCTTGCCTGTTGTCCACCCGTCCACGGTACTGTGCCCGGTTTCACCCGCCTGCGCCCGGGGCCGATCCGGCTGTGCGACTTCCGTCCGGTTAACTTCGACGAAACAAATGGGTCATGCTGGAGAAATCCCGTCCGCCTACGGTCGAGACCAGCGTGTGCCACCGCACTGGCCTCACGGACGAGCTGCAACCCCGCCCCTCCCGGGTGGGAGTAGGAGGAGTTGGATGTTCCAGAACGCCGACGACGCGAAGAAGTTCATCGCGGACGAGGACGTCAAGTTCATCGATGTCCGGTTCTGCGACCTCCCGGGCGTGATGCAGCACTTCACGATCCCGGCTGCGGCGTTCGACCCGGCGGAGGAGCTTGCCTTCGACGGCTCGTCGATCCGCGGCTTCCAGGCCATCCACGAATCCGACATGGCGCTCCGTGCGGACCTGTCCACCGCGCGTGTGGACCCCTTCCGCCGCGACAAGACGGTCAACATCAACTTCTTCATCCACGACCCGATCACCGGCGAGCAGTACAGCCGTGACCCGCGGAACGTGGCCAAGAAGGCCGAGGCGTACCTCGCCTCCACCGGCATCGCCGACACCGCGTACTTCGGTCCCGAGGCCGAGTTCTACGTCTTCGACAACGTGCGCTTCCAGACCTCGGCGAACGAGTCGTTCTACCACATCGACTCCGAGGCGGGCGCCTGGAACACCGGCGCGCTGGAGAACAACCGCGGCTACAAGGTCCGCTACAAGGGCGGCTATTTCCCGGCCCCGCCGGTGGACCACTTCGCCGACCTCCGCGCGGAGATCTCCCTGGAGCTGGACAAGAACGGCCTCCAGGTCGAGCGCCAGCACCACGAGGTCGGCACCGCCGGCCAGGCCGAGATCAACTACAAGTTCAACACGCTGCTCGCCGCGGCCGACGACCTGATGCTCTTCAAGTACATCGTGAAGAACGTCGCCTGGCGCAACGGCAAGACCGCGACCTTCATGCCGAAGCCGATCTTCGGTGACAACGGCTCCGGCATGCACGTCCACCAGTCGCTGTGGCAGGGCGGCTCCCCGCTCTTCTACGACGAGCAGGGCTACGCGGGCCTCTCGGACACCGCCCGCTACTACATCGGCGGCATCCTCAAGCACGCGCCGTCGCTGCTGGCCTTCACCAACCCGACGGTGAACTCGTACCACCGCCTGGTCCCCGGCTTCGAAGCCCCCGTCAACCTGGTCTACTCGCAGCGCAACCGTTCCGCTGCGATGCGTATCCCGATCACGGGTTCGAACCCGAAGGCCAAGCGCGTCGAGTTCCGCGCCCCGGACCCGTCGTCCAACCCGTACCTGGCCTTCTCGGCGCTGCTGCTCGCTGGTCTCGACGGCGTCAAGAACAAGATCGAGCCGGCCGAGCCGATCGACAAGGACCTCTACGAGCTGGCCCCCGAGGAGCACGCGGGCGTCCCGCAGGTCCCGACCTCCCTCCCGGCCGTCCTCGACGCCCTCGAGGCGGACAACGAGTACCTGCTGGCCGGCGGCGTCTTCACGTCCGACCTGATCGAGACGTGGATCGACTACAAGCGCACGAACGAGATCGCGCCGATCCAGCTGCGTCCGCACCCGCACGAGTTCGAGCTCTACTTCGACATCTAAGAAAGCCACAGGCCGGAGCGGGATACCGCTCCCGAGGGCGCGCATCACGACCCCGTCCCGCCGCTCCGCCGCCATGCGGGGAACGAGCGCCACTCCCATCC
>NZ_JBEXRZ010000426.1:0-2297 GCF_040613325.1 Streptomyces sp. NPDC006283
GTGGGAACCCCGGCACGCGTACGGGTGAGACGGCTTTGGCCTCGGCCGTCAGGGGCTGTCGCCCTGCCAGTCGAAGCGCCGCGCATCCGCGACACGCGGCCCGTACAGCGCCCGGCCGCCGGTCCCGTAGCGGCCGAGTTCGGTGGGCAGAGCCGCGCCTTCGTGAAGCTGCCCGGCCGTCCAGCCGGTGACGTCCAGCAGCAGCCCGTCGAGCGGACCGCCGACCAGTTCGACGTAGGCGCGCCCCGCTCGGGGCCCGGGATCTGGATCGTCGTGATCGGCTCCGTAGACACGCCCCCGCATGATCTGCTCGTCCATGTCCGGAAGCATCGCAGGCACCACTGACAGAGCGGTCAGCTCCCCGTTCCGTTCCGTCGCGGCCGGGACAGGACAGGTCCGTCACCGATCGACGCGTTCCGCTGTCACAGGCCGTGACGACGCTCGCCCATCGCCAGTACGGCGACGCGTGCTTCGTTCTCCGCAGAGAACGGGTTCCGGTAGGCGGCCACCGCCTGCCGGGTCTCCTCTGCGATCAGGTCGGCGTTGATCTGGGCGGCTGCGGCAGCACCCGCCGCCGCGGCCGCGCCGACCTGGGCGGCCGGGTCGGTGACGTTGCCCGCCACCCACACTCCGGAGACGTCGGTACGGCCCCCGGTGTCGCACGGGATGTGCTCACCGGCCCCCGACGGGTGCTGCGCCGGCCGCAGCCCGAGGTCCGCCAGGAAGCCGGCGCGCGCCACCATCCGCGGCGCGACCGCCACGGCTTCGCGGCCGACGACCGTGCCGTCGCTCAGCCGAACGCCCACGAGCCGGTCGTGGGCGGTCTCCAGCGACGCCACCTCACCGTCCACCACGCGGATGCCGCGGGCCGCCAGTTGTTCCGCCTGCTCGGCGGTGGGCGGAGCCATCGTGTGGGAGAAGAACGTGACGTCGTCGCTCCACTGCCGGAACAGCAGCGCCTGGTGAACCGACAGCGGCCCGGCCGCCAGCACCCCGATGGCCCGGTCGCGGATCTCCCAGCCGTGGCAGTACGGGCAGTGCACCACGTCCCTGCCCCAGCGGGCCCGCAGTCCCGCAACATCCGGCAGCTCGTCGACCAGCCCGGTGGCCACCAGCAGTCGGCGGGCCCGGACGCACCTGCCGTCGGCCAGCGCCACCTCGAAGCCCCCTTCGACGGGACCGCCGTCGTCACGACTCACCGTGGCGACCTCGCCGGACACCACCTGACCGCCGTATGCCCGGACCTCCGCCCGGCCGCGCGCCAGCAACTCGGCCGGCCGCACACCGTCCCGGGCCAGCAGTCCGTGCACACCCTCCGCCGGAGCGTTGCGCGGAGCGCCCGCGTCGATCACCACCACCGACCGGCGCGCCCGGGCGAGCATCATCGCCCCGCTCAGCCCGGCGGCCCCGCCGCCGAGTACCACCACGTCATAGCCGTCTCTCAGCTGATCGGTCACCTTGACCACCTCCACGACGACCCTGCGCGCTCGCGGCCGTTACGGCAAGCATGTTTGCCGTAACGGCAAACCGGCACCGGATCGGCGACTCCGAATGCACCGCCGCGCTCCGTTCCCTGGCGGGCCGGTTCGCGACCGGCCGCAGACCGGCCTCCGCTGCTGTGGCGACGGCGTGCGCGCTGCGGACCGTACGTACGGCGCAGGCTGCTTCTTCGCCCCACAGGCGGGCGGGACTTGGGCGGCATCGCCCTGTGCGACCCTTGATCCGCAGTCGCGTGGCTACGGGGCCCTCGGGCAGGGCGGGTTGCGCGAGGGGCGGGACGTGGAGTGCGGCGGCGGAGGCGAGGATCGGCGATGGCGAAGACCTACCGGATCGGTGCGGGCACGAAGGCGGTGAACGCCGTGTTCCGTGCGATGACGCGCCTGGGCCTTGGGAAGGGATACCGGCACATCCTGACCGTGGTGGGCAGGACGACCGGCCGTCCGTACTCGATTCCGGTCGACGTCATGGCGGCCGACGGGCGCCGCTGGCTGGTGGCGGCCTACGGAGTCACGGGCTGGGTACGCAATGTGCGGGTGAACGGCGACGTCACCCTCAGCAGGGGTGGCCGCTCCGAGCGTCTGCGGGTCGTGGAGCTGGACGCGCAGCGATGCGTGCCGGTGCTGAGGCAGTACCTGCGCGAGGTCCCGGTGACCCGTCCGTACTTCGATGTGAACGCGACCTCCACGGACGAGGAGTTCGCCGCCGAGTCCAGGCGTCATCCGGTCTTCCTGCTGCGGCAACCGACGTGAGCCGTGTGAGCCGTGCCGACCGTGGCCGGCCGGCTCGTCGGATTCGTC
>NZ_JBEXRZ010000427.1:0-2293 GCF_040613325.1 Streptomyces sp. NPDC006283
CTCCGAGATGGCCGGCTCTATGAGAGGGAGTACAACCCCCGCGAGAAGGCGGCCCGAGAGGCTCAGACGGCTTGACTAAACTCATTAAGAGTCGTGAAAGTACCGGATGCCGTGGGTGCGGCGGTAGGTGGCCGGCAGCCGGTCCGGTCTCCTCTCCTCAGCCCAGCCCAGGCGGAGCCGTAGCAGGGGCGGATCGACAGCGGGCCGAACTGGTCGAACGCGAAACACCGGTCAGGGAAGTGGCTGGTCACGTGCTCGATGCGGTCGAGTTTGGTGTCCTTGTCGGGATCCTTTGACTCCTTCCAGTACGAGTGCGCTAGAAGGAGATCCCCTGCCTGCGCAGGATCTGCCGCAGCCGTTCCCGGCCGACCTTCACCGTCCGGACCCGGTTGCAGGCCAGGTAGTCGGCGAGCTTTCGAAGACCCCAGTGCGTGAACGGACGCCCCAGCGTGACCGGGCGGGGGTCTGGGCCGTCGCGACAATGAACTCGCGCTCGTCATCGCTGATCAGGCGGGGACGGCCTCCCGCCCACCGAGGGTTCAGCGCGGCTGAACGCATGGATCACGTCGCGGACGGTGTCCTCTTGCGCGGCAACTAGCCGCGCGATCGCTGGCACGATGGTCCCCGAGGCCGACGCCATGATGATCAAGGCTGGCGGACCCGCACCCACTCGCGTTTATCCCTGGCGCCGGAACTCGCGAACACCACCTACCGGAACCTGCTGATCGACTACGCATGTGCAGTGCCGAAGCTGCGTCGGAGACTCGTCGCCAAGGCCCACCACATCGGTAAGAACTGAAAGGGCTGTCGTGCCAACCGGTGCCATTCAGGAGGGCCTTCCGGTTCCTCGTTGCGTGATCCGCCGGGACAGTGCCTAACCGCACCACCGATGTAGTTCTGGACCAGGATGTCAAGGACATTGTCGGCGGCGTCGACGGCCCACCACAGGTACTTCTGCTCACCGTTGATCTTGATGAAGACCTCGTCGAGATGCCACTTATCCCCCGGCCGCGGACGTCGCCGGCGCAGCGAGTTAGCGTAGGCCTGCCCGAACTTCACACACCAGCGCCGTCGGTCTCGTAGGACACGACGGCGCCGCGCTCCAGCATCGGCTCCTCCACCTCGCGGAAGCTGAGGGGGAACCGGAAGTACAGCCACACGCCATGCGAGATGACCTCCACCGAGTAGCGGTGGTTTTGTACGACGGCACCATATCCGGCACGACCAGCCGCGCATACGGACAACCCGAAGATCATCCCAGGCCAACCGGCAACGTGACAGCACCCCTTCACTTGTTGGTGTAGGTGCTCACGCACTTTCACGTGATCGCTGCCGGGCGGAAGCCTTTTCGTCTTCTTTTGGTAGGAGAATGCGTTTTGATAACAGGTAGGTGAAAGGGATGGCAACCATCGCCGCCACCAGCGGTGCGTACTGTTTGCCCAAACCGACTAAGTGCACCAAAGCGAATAGGCCAGCGCTCTGCACCACAAAATTTGTCATGTTTGTAAGGGGGAAGAGGAGAAGCTTCTTCCAGGTGGGTCGGGTACGGTACGTGAAATATGTGTTCATGAAAAACGAGCCGAGCATACTCAGCAGGAAGGCGATGGTGTAGGCGCCGAAGTATGGCATCCACGGCAGCAGCAACCGATAGAAGATATAAAACGTCCCGGTGTTGACAGCGCCGATAAGGCTGAAGCGAACGATCTGCCGTAACTGTCCGTTCGTCAGGCGATGCAGCATTAGACCACCCCGTCACGTTGGCCAGCTCCATTTGTCTCGCGCCACTCGATGCCTTCGGGCTTGCTGGGGAAGCCGTGGGCTTCCTTGACGAGAAAATGGGGGCGCCGCTCGGTCTCGTAGTAGGTGCGGCCGACGTATTCGCCGATCAGCCCGAGCGTCACCATTTATACACCTCTCCTAGCCACGATGACCGTGACGAGCGTGACGTAGTCCGGGATGCTGATGCCGTCGTTAGCGCTGCCGGGACGATGACCTTAAGGCCCCCAGGGAGCACAGGCCCCCAGGGAGAGCGCGGCCGGCAGGAGCGCCGCCGCCTGGGCCAACCGCCTAGTCAACGGATACGAACAGATTGCGAACAGCCAGGACATAGTCCTGCTACGCGGCAGACAGGCAAGAGCTCGTGGTTCGGTGCACACCAAAGCGGTGGCGTCTTGGGGTGCCGGTAAAAACCCTGTCAGTGCGCCGTGAGGCGCGGTGAATCGAAGGAGGCGCAAGCCTTCGGCGAGGCTGGTGGTGGAGCCCGGCGAGACGGTCGCGCTCGTCGGGGAGAGCG
>NZ_JBEXRZ010000428.1:0-2248 GCF_040613325.1 Streptomyces sp. NPDC006283
CTACGCCGCCCTCCGGGACACGGCGCCCGTCTGCCCGATGAAGCCGCCGCACGGCGTCGAAACGTACCTGATCACACGGTACGAGGACGACCGGGCCGCACTGTCCGACCCCCGGCTGAGCATTGCAATGATGCATGAATGGAACAAGCCCGCAATTCACCGCCCTGATCCACGCAGCGGATTCCAACCCGGCCACTGATCCGCCAGGGAGGAGAATCTCAACCTTCTTTCTACGGAACAGGATTGTAAGGCCCGCGCCCCTCACCTAAGCCTCACCGAATGTGGCCTATCTCACGATACTCGACGCGGGATAGCCCACCCGACGCTTCAGGAAATGCGCGATTAGAGGCCTATCGGACATTTCGGGGCTCGGTCGCGCCTCGAGGAGTGTGTACTCATTCCCACCTTACGCCAACATGATTGCCGTTAGCGGAGATGACGCGTTTAGATCCAACAAAGCGGCGCACCCAGAATCGGGGCCCGCGCACTATGTTTTCGGAAACGGAGTTTGGCTGTGCGTGTTTTTCTCGGGGGAGCTGGCGGCGTCGGCACCGCCATCACTCAGATCGCCACCCGCCGGTCCTTCTTCGACCACATGGTCGTCGCCGACTACCACCTCTCGCGCGCCCAGGCCCCGGTCGCGGCCTTGGAAACAAACAACCGTTTCAGCGCCGAACGGATCGACGCGAGCGACAAGATGACCGTCACCTCACCGCTGCACCGGCCGCACCGCGACATCCCGCTCAACGCCACCGACCTGTCCCCCATCGCCGAGCAGTCCGTCCGGGCGCGCCTGATCAGCGATGCGCCACACCCCGTCCCAATCCTGGTGAGTCTGCGCCACAACGGCGACCACCCGGTCGCCGTCCGCATGGTCTTCCAGCCCGAGTCGTGCCTGAATGGCACCGCCGAAACCTGGGAGTTCGCCCGCAGCCTGCTGGACTCCGGGCTCCACGCCCCGTCCGGCTCGGGCGATGTACGCATCTGGCCGTGCGGACGTGCGCACACGATGGTGGAGCTGCACTCGCCGGAAGGGGTGGCGCTACTGCAGTTCGACAGGGCGCAACTGCGGCGCTTCCTGCTCCACTCGTACGCGACCGTCCCTCTCGACCGTGAGACACAAGCCATCGACATGGACCGAGGCCTGGATACCCTGCTGTGCGAGACACGGGGCTGAAGCAACCCACGCCCGAACCCACTCCCGCCTGCAAGGCCGGCTCTCCGTGTGCTGGACGACATGGTCACCGCCGGTTGACGGCGCGGGTGGTGGAGAGCGTCGCCTGGGGCGTAACTCTGGGAACTCCTCGAGGCCGCCGTCCACAGACACCTTCGGCCGTCCGGAGAATAAGCCGCGGCTGAAGAGTGACTGTAAGCGGGGCGTCAGCCCGGTGTCGACGGCAGTGGGCTGTCCACGGTCGGAAGCCCGATGTCACATCGGACCATATTCCGGCGGCCTGTAGTACCGGCTGCGGAAGCCGGCTGGATGAGAGCGACAGCATCGCCTTTGAGCGGCGTCAGGTCCGGGACATTCCCCTGAGCACGTGACGGTCACCGAGCACCGGGGCATCGCTGCCGGTGCGTGGGCGCAAGGTGACCGCCGATCCGATGCCCGGGCAGATCGCCGGATCCCCCCTCTTCCTATGACCCAAACCTGCGCGCGCTTGCCGTCTATCTCCAGGTCTTCCAGCACATGCCCGTCGAGCGGAACGCGCAGCTGATCGCGGGTGTGACGGAGCGGAGCCACCGCTGGGTCGCCTCCCTGCTGCCCGAGGCCGCCGTCAGGCTCGTCGAGGACTCACTGAACCTGATTCGGGCCCTGCTCCTGGAGGTTCAGCCAGCCGGCACCGACTGGTGAACACGTGCCGGATCCGCTTGTGCTCCTCGAACCAGGTTCGGGTGGACACGCTGTTGTGTGACGACAGGTTGTCGGTGATCACGTAGATGTCGTCGGCGGGGTTCGCGTCCTCGAGTTTCTGCAAGAACTTCTGGTAGAAGGCGCTGTTGCGGGAGGGTGCGGTCATCGTTACCTCCTGCCGTCGGCTATGCGCAGGGCGCCATAGACCCAGGTCTTCTCTGGCCCGCGGCCGTAATCGAGTTCGTTCTTGATGCGGTGACCGCCCCGCGACCATCCCGGCGTCGACGGGAAAGTGCGGACTTACCGTATGTTTCCGGCATCGTGCTCCATGCTGGTCCTGCCGCGTCAAGCCCCACCCGGGGCGCCGCCCCTCGCCCGGTGCGGGATGCGCGC
>NZ_JBEXRZ010000429.1:0-2240 GCF_040613325.1 Streptomyces sp. NPDC006283
AAGGGCGTGCGGGGCACGAAGCTCAAGGAAGACGACATCGTCGACCACTTCTTCGTCTCCACCACCCACCACTGGCTGCTGTTCTTCACCAACAATCCCCGGGCACCCGCCGTCCGACCGCACCCTCCACATCCTCCCGTGCTACGCCGGTGCCTGCGCCGCCGCTCCAGCCCGAGGCCGGCAAGCCGCTCCAACTGCGCCGCGATGAAACACGCTCATCGGGACTTGGTGTCATGCCCATTCCACGCCCAACTCCCGCAACGCGTCGAGCTGCTCCGCGGTGAGTTTGTCGCGCCTCGTTTTGGTGTTGGAGATCCATACGCCCAGCTTGATGGCCATCGGTTCGGTCTCGTCGGCGACTGCCCCATGCGGGCCCACGATCATGCTGCTAGCGGCGGTTCGCGATCACAGCGCGCCGCCCACCGTGCACCGGCCAGCAGCAACAGAGCCGACAGCGGCGGCCGCCTCTGGCTCAGGGCACTGATCGAGGAGTCCGGGCTGAGTTACGACGGCGTCGCCCGCGCCGTGAAAGCCGTCGCGTTGGAAAGCGGCCAGCGGCTGGGGACGCTGGTGGTTCGCAGTGCGCCGGGTCATGGGGCCTGCCCTCGATATACCCCTTGAGTTCTATCGGTGGTTGCGAATGCTCTGGAAGGAGAGTGTTCGCATGCCGAGGTACGCCCCCAACAGAGTGCCGACTGCGGTGAAGAAGAGGTACTTCGAGCTGCTCCACGAGGGATACCGAGGTGCGGCTGCCGCCCGCCAGGTCGGGGTGTCCACGAGCTGCGGTTCGCTGTGGTTCATCGATGCTGGCAGCATGATCGTTCCTGACGCCGGCCCGATATCGCCGCGCTTCCTTACCCAGGATGACCGCATCGCGATCGCCGATGGCCTGCACGCCGACCAGAGCGCGAAGCGGATCGCTGCCTCGATCGGGAAGAGCTTTCCGAGCGTCTACCGGGAGATCAAGCGCAACAGCAAGCCGGACGGCCGCTACAACCCCTGGTGGGCCCACAATCAGGCCCTCCTGCGTCGCAGGCGCCCCAAGGAGGAGAAGATCCGGGCCGGCGAGTCGCTGCGAACGTTCGTGCGCGAGAAGCTCGCTGAGAAGTGGTCCCCTCAGCAGATCTCGCGCCACCTGGCCCGCGAGCACGGCCACGACACATCGATGCGAGCATGCCCAGAGACGATCTACCGGGCCCTGTTTGCCGGCCGTCTCGGTCGGCGCGACGCCAAGCTCCGTACCGGCCGGACCCGACGAAAGAGGCAGCGCCGCGGCGTGCCCACCCCGAACAAGATCAAGAACATGACGCTGATCCACCAGCGCCCCCTCGAGGTCAACGATCGTAGATCTCCGGGGCATTGGGAGGGCGACCTCATCATCGGCCGCGGACAGGGGTCAGCGATCGGCACCCTGGTCGAGCGCACCACCCGCTACGTCCAACTGATCCATCTGCCGGGCGGCTGGAAGGCCCCGCAGGTGCGCAACGCGGCTCATCACGCAGACCGCGCACATCCCGCCCCAAATGAGGAGAACCTCACCTGGGACCAAGGGCGCGAACTGACGCTCCACGAGGACATCGAGGCCCTGACCGGCTTCCGGATCTAC
This sequence comes from Streptomyces sp. NPDC006283, assembly GCF_040613325.1. Taxonomy (NCBI): domain Bacteria; kingdom Bacillati; phylum Actinomycetota; class Actinomycetes; order Kitasatosporales; family Streptomycetaceae; genus Streptomyces; species Streptomyces sp. NPDC006283. The sequence continues at coordinate 1,607 of NZ_JBEXRZ010000429.1, forward strand.
TTCTGCGACCCTCACTCGCCCTGGCAGCGCGGCACCAACGAGAACATGAACGGCCTGCTGCGGCAGTACTTTCCCAAGGGCACCGACCTGTCCGTCCACACCGCACAAGACCTTCGCGCCGTCGCCCGCCAGCTCAACCGCAGACCTCGCATCGTCCTCGGAGACAAGACCCCGGTCGAGGCCATGCGAGAATATCTTACAGGCCCATTGACCAGGTGATTCGCAACGATTGATGGAAACCGCCCCCGAGATACGGCTCCGCGTGCTCGACACGGTACCCGTCAACTGCCTTGCCCGGTTCACTGATTGAGCAAGCCCGGTGACACACCGTCCACCGGGATTTGGCCGAGTGAGAGGGGTTCGCCATGCAGAACCAGACGCGTCCGTGGGAGTCCGTCTTCGCCGGGCCGGCCGTCGTCGCCGTGCCCGCCGACACCGCCCGCTTCGACGAGAAGGCCGCCGAGACCTCGGACCAGGGCCGCTTCGAGGACTGATCCACAACCGCAGCCCGTGTAGCACCACCAGCGTCACCGGGGCCCGCGCCTGGCCCGAGAGCCGCGCGGGGCCCCGTCGCGTGTCACGCCCGGCGAGAAGGGAGAACAGACAGATGCTGACGCTTCCACCAGGTCGACGC
>NZ_JBEXRZ010000430.1:0-2238 GCF_040613325.1 Streptomyces sp. NPDC006283
GATATACGTAGGTGCGGGGGGGGGCCGGGCCCCCCCCCCCCCCGCCCCCGGCCCCACCCCGGGGGGGGGGGTCTCCCGAGCACCGGCCGGCCCCCCCCCCCCTTCTCTTGTCTTCGGCACGAACATCCGGACATCCCGCGTCTCGGCGATGTGGGTCAGGTTCGAGCGGGTGTTCCTGGCGGCCCTGCCACTCGAGGACGGTCAGGCGCGCGCGGGGCCTGCCAGTCGGCGGGCACGGGGTTATGTGCATGGGACGGCTCCACGGTCAGGGGGTGTAGGGATGGTCGTGAAGTGGTGCAGGTAGTCATGCACGCGAGGCGGGTGGTAGGCCAGCTTGCTCCAGCGATGTCCGCTCGCCGCGAGTGCTGTGGCACGCGGCACGAAGTCCTTCGCGCGGGCGCGTTCCCGCTCCGTCGCACCCAGTCGAACTCCGCCAGGTCGAACCCGGTGGCACCGCGCCCCATGACGTTCTGGTCCTGCAGGGTCAGCAGCGCCGCGAAGCGGAAGTCCCAGTCCTCGGAGGCGAGATCGGACACGGCCAGTGTCAGCACGTCGATGAACACCGCGGTGGCGCCATTGGACAGGTCCAGGTCGTGGCTACCGCCGGAGAAGATGTTGCTCACCGACCTATGATGCGATCCCGGCCCTCCACCTGCTTGGAGAAGACGCATGACGGATGCGAGCACCGGCAAAGTAGTCGTGAACAGGGTGATGTCCCTCGATGGATTCATCGCCGGTCCCGGCCACACGATGGACTGGATCTTCGAGCACATGACGTCGGCGACGTTCCCGGAGGTCATGGCGGCCACGGGCGCCATGCTCATCGGCCGGGGCACGTACGAGGTCGGTAAGCGCATGTCCGACGAGAACACCGACTACGACGGCGGGGCGCAGTTCGTCCTCACCCACCGCCCGCCCGACGAACCGGACCCCAACGTCACCTTCCTCACCTGCGACATCGAGGAAGCCGTGGCCACGGCACGCCACGCCGCCGGCGACAAGAACCTGGAGATCCTCGGCGCCGACGTGGCCGCCCAGTGCCTGCAGCGCGGCCTCGTCGACGAGATACTGGTATACGTGCTGCCGGTGCTGCTCGGCGACGGCGTCCGCTTCGCGCCGCCGGGCCTCGACCGGATCGACCTGGAACCGTTCAGCAACGTCCAGTCGGGCGGGGTCACCATGCTGCGCTTCCACGTGCGCAAGTAGGCACGGTCGCAACTACTAGCCTGCTGTCATGGCCGCCCATCCCGTGGGGCAAGTTCCCCACTCTCGCTGAACATCAACTGGCCCGACAGTGGCTGCAGTTCATGGCGAACATCGGTCGGGCTTCCAACACGATCGACGCGTACGGGCGGGCGGTCGAGGACCACCTGCGGTTCTGTGCAGTTGAAGGCACAGATCCCGTACTGGCCGGTGCGGACACGGTTGCCGCCTGGATCGGGGACATGCTCGACCGTCCCCGCCAGCAATCAGCGAAGGCGCCGCTGCATCCGGAGACGGGACTGGCGAACGCGACCGTCCAGCAACGTGTGGTGGCCGGGCGGTCCTTCTACGAGTACCTGGTGGAAGACGGGCTGCGCGATCTGTCCGGCCGGGAGCTTGCCGCTCGGCTGCACCGCGCGTTGCATCGATCCAGCAGGACAGGCAGAACCTGCTGGCAGCACTGGCGGCAGTCCGGTGAGCGCGACCGAACGGCCAGCACCTGCCCCGCTTGCGCAGTACTGCGCCAAAACCGCTGCTCAGAGCCCAGTTCTGACTGCAGAAGAACGGGCGGCCCTCGGCCGCCTGGCCGGGCTGGATCATCAGGTGATCCACGAGCGAAACCGTGTCGCTCTGGCCCCACTTCGCCCGGAACGTCCGCACCATCCAGGTCCTCATCGACCGTGAATCCATCCTCGCGGGCGCTGCCGCCAGCGGCGAGCAGCCCTGGAAGGACTACGACTTGGGTGAGGGCTACTGCTCTTACGACTTCTGCGCCAAGTGCCCCCACCGGCTGGCCTGCGCACGCTGCCCGTTCTACGTCCCCAAGACCTCCAGCCGAGGCCAGCTCCTGGCCGTCAAGGACGGCATCGACGAAATGCTCGAACAGCTCAACCTCACCGATGACGAGCGCGAAGCCCTCGAAGGCGACCGCGAGGCGGTCGCCGACCTAGTACTGCAACGGTTCTTGTCGTGACGGTTTGACCGTGTTCTCGTTGATGTGTTTATTGGTGGGGCGGCTGCGGGGCGGGGGGACAG
>NZ_JBEXRZ010000431.1:0-2213 GCF_040613325.1 Streptomyces sp. NPDC006283
GGGGGGGGGGGGGGGGGGGGGGGGGGGGGCCCCCCCCCCCCCCGTTATCGGGAAGGGGCGGGTAGGGGAAACGGCCCCGCGCAGCGGCGTCCCCGGGCACCGGCCGCCGGGGTTACGGCTGGGGCAGCGCAGCCGGCAGGGACGGAGTGGGCACCGCGGCGGACGGCGCCGGCGCCGTCGGCAGCACGTCGGGCACCGCAGGCGCCGACGGCACCGGCACCGGCAGCCCGCCCACCCCAGGCGTCGCCAGCGGCAGCGCCGGAAGGGGCACCTCGTCCACCTCGACAAGCTCCGGCAGCGGCAGACCCCGTTCGCCGGCCGGGCGCACCGCGCCCGGTGCCGACGGCGGCGGCTCGGACGCCGAAGCGGCCGGACCCGGCACCGCGGCGCGCCCCCCTTCAGGGGCGTGGGACTCGCCCGCCTCCGTCACGGCGGGTGCCGCGGGGCGCGGCCGGGGGGCGGCGTCCTCGTGGACGTACGGCAGGACGAAGCCCGCGACGGCCAGCGTCGCCGCCGTCGAGGCCAGCGCGACCGCCTGGGCGTTGCCGCGCGGCCTGTCGCGGCCGCACAGCCACAGCACGAGACCCAGCGTCGCGACCAGCGAGTTGCGCAGGGTGCGGCGGGCCCGCGCCAGCAGGGACTCCACCGTGCGGTAGCTCAGGCCCATCTTCGCGGCGACCTGGCCGACGTCCAGGTCCTCCGACTTCAGCCACAGCGCCTCCGCCTGACGCGCGGGCAGTTCTCCGCTGCGTACGGCGAGCCACTTCGCCTCCGCCCGGTCGCAGACCGCCTCCTCGATGGGCACCGGCACCGCCGCGTGCAGTGCGGGCAGGCTGCGTACCTCGGCCTCCCGATTGACCTGGCGGTGGCGGTCCACGCAGAGCCGCATCGTCACCGTCGTCAGCCAGGCGCCCAGCCGGTCGTCGTCCAGGTGCGGGTTCTCCGCGGCGCGCAGCATCGCCTCGTGTACGGCGTCCTCCGCGTCCTCGGGAGTCATGGACCGGCGGCGGGCCACCTTCAGCAGGTCCTCGCGGTGGCTCCAGGCGCGTTGCCAGCGTTCCTGGGAGGACTCCCGGCCCGGCCCGTCGAACTGGGCAGGCTGCATCTCCGTAGCCATGAGGGGCCCCTTCGCTCTACCTGCCGGTTTTCGTCCCTGCTCGGCGGGTGGCGACATTACCGCCCGGTATCCGGAGCTGTGGAGAGGGCTGCGGCCATCGAGTCCGTTCCGTTGCCGGCCGGTCGGCCTGTGCCGTCGCCGGGCCGCTCCGCGACCGTGTCGGGCGCCGGAATCACGGGGTGCACCGGCCACAGGGACAGCACAAGAATCAGCGGCTGCGCCCAGTGACTGCGGATGCAGCTCATGCGAACGGGTAGGCAGCTAGGGCCTCTCGTTTGGATCATGCCGGGCGTCCTGATCCAAACGAAAGACCCTAGTGACCTGCAAGCAGGCGGCTGGCACCATGTGGTCTTCCCGTTCGCCCGGCGGGTGCGGGGGAGCGGGTCAAGGCCCGCAGGGCCGCGGCTAACGTGGAGGCATGGTGCGACTGAGAGTGGAGTTCACGACCGAACCGTTCGACCTGGACGAGCCGCCGCCGCACGCCCTGGCCGTACGCGAGGTCGTGCAGGGGGCGGAGCTGGACGCGGTCGACGTGGGGCCGTTCGGCAACACCGCGGAGGGCGGTGCCGAGCAGGTTTTGGGCGCTGTCGACGCGCTGCTGCGCAAGGCGCTGGAGAACGGGGCGACCCGGATCTCCCTCCAGCTCAACGTGGTGGAGGGAGAGGGATGACCGCGCCCGACCACGCGCTTGCGGAAGCCGTGAAGCCGCTGGTGGACGCGATGGGCGGTGTCCTGATCGGTCTCGGCGAGGCCGCGGAGGACGACGTCGTGCTCAGCTGGGAGGGCGAGGAGGTCCTCGCCGTGCGACTGCCTCAGCTCGCGGACTCGCTCGACCACATCCTCGCGGCGCTCGAGCGGCAGCACGGCCGGCCGCTCGCCGAACTGGATCGCCGGACCAAGCAGTCGATCGTGCGGACGCTGGAGTCGCGTGGCGCCTTCTCCGTGCGGCACGGCGTGGAGACCGTGGCCGGTGCCCTCGGCGTCAGCCGTTTCACGGTCTACAACTACCTGAACCGCGACAAGAGTCCGTCGGGTGGCTGAAGCCGCACCGCCCGGTGCCGCACAGCGCAGCGCCGGCCTCGACACACGTCGAGGC
>NZ_JBEXRZ010000432.1:0-2193 GCF_040613325.1 Streptomyces sp. NPDC006283
CGACAACACCAAGCCCGCCTCAGCCACTACAAACAACGCGGCCACACACCACCCGAAACCAAACAACCGTCACGACAAGAACCGTTGCAGTACTAGTCTGGTCGCTCAACAATCGGATGATCTTCCGCGCACCGGTGCTGTCCACCGGACTGCGCATCCTCAACATCCACCACGGCCCACTGCCGGCCTATCGGGGGCTGCCCGAAGTAGCCCTGGTGTACGCGATGCTGCACGGCGAGCGGGAGTTCGCCGCGACGCTCCACCAGGTGGATGAGGGAATCGACACCGGCCCCACTCTGGCCGCCGATTCCTATCCGATCGGCCCGGACGAGCCGTACCACGTGGTGCTGCGCCGCGGATTGCAGACCTGTCACCAGCTGTTCGAGCGCTGCGTACCCCTTGTGGCAGCCGACCCCGCCTGGGCCGGCGAGCCCACCCCGCCCACCGGCGCGGACGACGGCGACTACTTCGGCCTCAAAGCACTGGCGCGCCTCCCCCAGCACCGCAGCCACCCGAACTTCGCCCGCGCCACCGACCTGGGTTTCCTGGTCGGCTACCTCCCGGAGCTCGCCACAGCCCTGCGATGACGCGGGCAGCCATCCGCCCGCCGGCCCGACCCGGCCCGAGCCGGCGCATGGGCACACACCTCTGACATCTGTCACGACCGCGCCGATGCCGCCTCGCCCTGGCACGGCCGGTGCGCTGCGATCTGTGATCAGCGCGTCTCGCTGGGTTGCCCTACTGGGCCGGTGGGGCTGGCTCTGCGCACACTGGGATTACGTGCGGGACGATCGCCGGTGAGACGGCGGAGCGCGAGGATCTGCTTGCTGCCGCCGTCGTCAAAGCCATCACAGGAACTGGCACGCGCGCCGGGAGTGTCTTTCTCCGCTCCGGCAACCGCCTTGCCGCGACGTGCGGAGTGCCGCCTCCATGCTGGGCGGCTGGCGCCTCATTCGGGTGAGCAGCCCCATCCCGGTCGCCGGCGCGTACAGCTCCGGGCGCACCATCCACCTGACCGGCGCCGAAGAGACGATGTGCCGGTTTCCGCAGCTCGCGGTGGCTCTGCCATACGCCTTCAGCTCCTGCTCCGTGCCAGTGTGCGCAGGCAGCGAGTCACCGACAAGCTGAAGAGCTACGGCACCGCCCACCGCGAGCTCATGCGCTCGGTGGAGCATCGTTCACACAAGGGCCTCAAATCTCCGTCAGCGAATTCCAGCGAGGGACTTCAGATAACCGAACAGCCTGTTACTTTTAAGAATGCACGGCAAGCAGACCGAGCGGGCCTTGGGGGTGCACTACGTCGTCTAGGATAGCCGTAGGATGGTTGCCGCTTTTCTGGCCTGGGTCCTTCATGAGCCCGCCCGCTCCCGTCGGCGTACCAGCAAGCCAGCTCCAATCAATGACAAACCGAGAAGTCCATAGACGAGAACGGGTGCCGCGCTGAAGTATCCGGCACCGGCTTGATTCCAGCCACTCCACAAAGCAAGTGTATACAGGTACTGATCCAGAACGTACTGCTGCTCCAGAGTTCCGATAACCCCAAAGGCTAGCGCGCAAGCGGCCAGGAAGGCGTTGTGCTGAATCACGGCATGCAACACAAGGGCAAAAGCCATCGTGGTCAGCCCCCAGATGCCCACAGAAAAGAGCATGGCAGCGGCCAATAGTGTGACGAGTCCGGTCCAGAAATGCGATCCCCGCTGCGCTGCCTGGCACCGGATCCAGGGATCCACCAGCACAAAGCATACAGGTCCTGCCGGTATCCAGAACACCTTGCCCAGCCCATTGATGTCGAAGGCGAATGGGGCACCGAGCAGAGTAACGGCACCGAAAATGATCAATGGGACCGAAGATGGCCGACGATCACCTCTTGCTTGTCTCCGCAGCCGTTCCACCCTAGTCAAATCATCACGTGCGTCCGTTGTCATCTCGAATCCTCTCCTTAGCCAGTACAGAGAACTCTGCGCTACAGAGACGAGAAGGCGTGAGTAGCCACTGCTCAATCCCAGGAGGCCTATAAACGAGGGATTCACCAGCCCTTTTTGTAGAAGCTGAGAGCGGTGACGGCCTCGATGATGAGGGGAAGCAGTGAGGGGTCCGCGCTAGGAGTTGTCGTCAAAGTGTCACGCTCACATCAACAGCGATGCGAGGGTGACGGCCGCCTCGTAGGACTCGACGGTCTTGTCGTATCTGGTG
>NZ_JBEXRZ010000433.1:0-2177 GCF_040613325.1 Streptomyces sp. NPDC006283
GTCGCCGCGAGCGTCCCGAGCACGGTCGCCGTCAGCGCCGTCATGCGGCCGCCGTACCGCAGTACGCGAAGGCGGCGGCAGGGCGGGGGAAGGAGCACCGTGCCCCGCACCCGGGCAGCAGGCGGCACGCGGCAGGCGGGCGCGGGCGGCCGAAAGAGCGGCCTGCGGGCTTCGCGGCGCCGGCCCTCCCCCAGGGACAGACCGGCGACCCAGGGGTCATCCGGCCGCGTCCCGGATGCCGGTGCTCCGGTGCAGGACGGCGCGCCTCCGGGAGGCCCACGGGGAGAGGGGGCGGGGGGCGCCGGAGAAGGGCCCGCAGTAGGTCCGGGGCGGGCGATGGCCGCCTGCCCCGGGCCTCAACGCCCCCGGCCCCGGCCCGGCCCCTGCTCGGTGCGGCCCGGGGCCGGCCGGTCCCCTGTGCTCCCCGCCCGCGCGCGGCCGGGCAGGGCAGCGGCCGCGACGGCTGGTCCGGCCGCGCGCAGCCCGGTGGACCCGGCCCGCCCGCGCCCACCCCTCACAGTCCCGGCCGGGCCCCCGCACCCCCGGCCTCAGGGGCCGCGGGGCTGGGGGGCGGGCCGGGATCAGACTGCCCTCGGGGGCCGGGTCAGGCGGTGAGACGGACGGGCAGGGTGCGGTAGCCGCTGACGATGAACGATTCCAGTACGTCGAGTTCGTTCACCGGGCGGGCCAGGCGCATGCGGGGAAAGCGGGCGAAGAGCGCGGACAGGGCGGTGGTGGCCTCCAGCCGGGCGAGCGGGGCACCCAGGCAGTAGTGGACGCCGTGTCCGAAGGCCACGCTCTCCCCGCGCGGGCGCAGCAGGTCGAAGGTGTCGGCGTCCTTGCCGTGCTGGGCCGGGTCCAGGCCGGCGGCGGCGAACGACACGATGATCACGTCGCCGCGGCGGATGCGGACGCCGTCCAGGTCGATGTCCTCGACGGCGAACCGCAGCGGGATGTAGGCGGCCGGATTGTGGGTGCGCAGGGTCTCGTCGATCACCTGAGGCCAGCCGGCCCGGCCGGCGCGCACGTGCTCCAGCTGCCCGGGCAGCGACAGCAGCGCGGCCACCGCGTTGCTGATCAGGTTGCTCGTGGTCTCCTGCCCGGCACCGATCATCAGGTTCAGCGTCGAGATGAGTTCCGCCTCGCTCAGCCGTTCACCGCCGTCGCGTGCCGCGATCAGCGCGGACGTCAGGTCCGGGCCCGCACACCGGCGCCGTTCGGCGACCAGCGCGGCCAGCAGCTCGAACACCCGCTCCTGCGCCGCCGCCATCTGCTGGGCCGGCACCGAGGTGCCCAGCGTCGTGTCGATCGCCGCGCACAGCGCCTGCCGGTCGGGCCCCTGGATCCCGAACAGCTCACAGATCACCCGCATCGGCAGCAGCTTCGCGAACGAGGCCCGCAGATCCACCACCTCCTGCCCCGCCGCCGCCAACTCCTCCAGCAGCCCGGCCGTGATCTCCTCGATCCGCGGCCGCAGCGCCCGGCTGCGCCGCGCGGTGAACGCCCCCGCCACCAGCCGGCGCAGCCGCGCGTGCTCCGCCCCGTAGGCGAACAGCATCGTCGGCGCCGACACCCAGTGATACAACGGCCACTGCGCAGTGATCTCCCCCGCCACGAACGCCGGCCAGTGCCGGCGCGCGTCCTTGGACACCCGCGGATCGGTCAGCAACTGCTTGAGCGGACCATGCCCCGTCACCGCCCACGCCTCGACCCCGCCCGGCAGCACCACCCGCGCCGCAGGACCCCGCTCCCGCAGCACCGCCGCCTCCCCGGCCAGATCACGCCCCGCCGCATCCAGCACATACGGACACCCCAGCGTCTCCATCACCAACTCCCCTCCCGCCGCACGGACCCACGCCGCCCGGCACACCGCCACCCTGCCCGCCCCGCCCACCCCACACCCCACGAACCACCAACCCCGCAGCGAACACCCCACCACCAACAAGAACCGCCCCCGGCGGCCCACCCCGGCGACCGGCGATCCGCCACACCCCCTCGCACGCGCGGCACGCGGGATGCGGGAGGCGGGCACACCCAAGGCCCGCCGCCACCGGCGGCCAAGGTCTTTCGTTTGGATCAGGCCGGATCAGCGTGGGGGTCCCCCCACGCCCGCAGGGCGTAGGGGGAGGGGTCTGGTGCCGTGGATCGCAAGGCGGAGGTGGGGGTACCTCCGACGG
>NZ_JBEXRZ010000434.1:0-2146 GCF_040613325.1 Streptomyces sp. NPDC006283
GCCTCTTCCAGGGCAAAATCGTCGGAAACATGAGCAAGTTGAACCGGCTGAAGGCGCGTACCTTGATGGCCCTAGCCGGATGCAGCGAAGCGCGGTACGGGCCCGGGGCTTGCCCCGGTTCGGGAAGGGGCGGGGTGGGGGAAAATCACGCCTTGCCGCGTGGCTCCGCGTCGGACGGTTCCGGCTCGGACGTCTCCGCGTCCTCGGACGTCTCCGTGGACCCGTCGTCCTGCGCCTCACCATGAACCGGCTTCGCCGCCGCAGGCTCCACGATCTTCTCGCGTCCCGGCCGCATCCGCGACGAGATCACCATGTAGGCGACCGCCAGCAGGAAGACCACGATCGAGGTCCAGACGTTCAGGCGCAGACCCAGCACGTGGTGCGCCTCGTCGACGCGCATGTACTCGATCCAGCCGCGGCCGACGCAGTACGAGGCGACGTAGAGCGCGAACGCCCTTCCGTGGCCGAGCTTGAAGCGGCGGTCGGCCCAGATGACCAGCAGCGCGACGCCGATGCACCACAGGGACTCGTACAGGAACGTCGGGTGGTACAGGCCCGCCTCGCGGTTCGGGCCCTCGCTGATCTCCAGCGCCCAGGGCAGGTCGGTCTTCTTGCCGTACAGCTCCTGGTTGAACCAGTTGCCCCAGCGGCCGATCGCCTGCGCGAAGGCGATGCCGGGTGCGAGGGCGTCCGCCCAGGCCGGCAGCGGGATGCCGCGGCGGCGGCAGCCGATCCAGGCGCCGACCGCGCCCAGCGCGATCGCGCCCCAGATACCGAGGCCGCCTTCCCAGATCTTGAAGGCGTCGACCCAGTTCTCACCCTCGCTGAAGTACAGCTGGTAGTCGGTGATCACGTGGTAGAGCCGGCCGCCGACAAGACCGAAGGGGACGGCCCAGACGGCGATGTCGGCCACCGTGCCGGCCTTGCCGCCCCGGGCGACCCAGCGCCGGTTGCCGAACCAGACGGCTACGAAGACGCCGATGATGATGCAGAACGCATAGCCGCGCAGCGGGAGCGGTCCGAGATGGATCACTCCGGTCGAGGGGCTGGGAATGTAGGCGATGTCCATGGCAGGACCGACGCTACCCTGCCGGGCGGGACGTACGGCAACCCGCCCGGCAACGTATGGATAACGAGCCGCGACCCGTGGCGCCGTCCGAGCCGCCGTTGCCCGGTGCGGCCTGCCGCGGTCAGGAGGGCGAGGCCCCGGGGCTCGCGCTCTTGTCCCCGCCCGCAGGCGCGGGCCGCTCCGTACCCGGCTTCTTGCCCTCGTTGGCCTCCTTGACCCACTTCTTGAAGTTGGGGACGGAGATCCGCTCCTCGCCCTTCGTCGGGAAGATCGACTCGCCGTTGAGCAGCACGGTCGGGGTGCCGCTGAAGCCGCCGCTCTGGAAGGCCTCGTTCGACTTGTTGACCCAGGCGTCGTGCTTGCCTTCCTTCACACAGCTGCGGAACGCGGGCGTGTCGAGTCCTTCGACCTTGCCCGCGAGGTCGATCAGCTTGCCGGTGTCGGCGAAGGCGTCCTCGGTCTCCGGCGGCTGGTTCATGTAGAGAACGTCGTGGTACTCGGCGAACTTGCCCGCGTCCTGGGCGCACGCGGCGGCGTTCGCCGCGCGGCGTGAGCCGTTGCCGCCCATGTTGCCGTCGATGATCGAGGCGAGGTGGTACTCGACCCTGATCTGGCCGGTCCGCTCCAGTTCGTGGATCGTGTCCCGCAGAGCGTTCTCGAACGAGGCGCAGGCGGGGCAGCGGAAGTCCTCCCACACCGTGAGGGTGGAGGGCGCGTCGCTCGCGCCGACCGGGATCGCGAGCTGCTCCTCGCCCTGGGCGCCGCTCGGCGCGGTGAGCAGCCCGGCATCGGTGCCGCCGCCCTCGTCCTTGCCGCTGTTGGCGGCCACCAGGCCGGCCACGGCGGCCAGCCCGAGCACACCCACGACGGCCGACACCACGATCAGGGTCCGTCGACGCTTCTCGCGTGACTTTTCCCGCGCTCGTTCCTGCTGGAGTCGCTCACGGGCGACCCGCTTTCGTCCTTGGTTCCGCGCCCACATCAGCCTCTCGACCACACCGCGCAGACTTTCGTCAGACCGTACGTACCGGGCCGGCTGCTCCCGAACCATGATTGGCGCCTCAGCCGATGGCTTCT
>NZ_JBEXRZ010000435.1:0-2138 GCF_040613325.1 Streptomyces sp. NPDC006283
GGTGGCGGGCCTGGTAGCCCGGATAGGCGTGGCTGAACTTGGCGACGAAGTAGGGGCGTTCGGGTCTCGGCCTTGCCAGTTCGAGCCGCTGTTCCTCGGACATCTTGTGCCAGAGCGGGGTGTCGTAGAGGGAGAGCAGCTCCGGCGGCCAGAACCACTTGCCCTCCTCGACGGGCGCCTCCCAGTCGAGCTCCTTGTCGGGGTTGAAGGAATGCTTGGCAGAGGACTCGAGCAGCCGCTCGGCGACCTGTTCGCGGTCCCGGAGCTGGCCGAGTGCGTCGCGGAGCAGCTGCACATCGCGGTCGGTCACGCTCGTCATGGCGGATGGCACCTCGCTAGTTGGCATCGGGTCCGGAAATCGCCCCCGGGCAGACGGATGCCCGGGGGACACCTTATGAGACTCCATGTCAGTAAGGTCGTCAATCCCTTACACGCGATGAGCTGGCGGGCCTGGCCGCGGACAGGGGCCGTGTGGCGGGCGCAGGCTGAGCTGGACCTGTATCTGGCCGAGGACGCGGGTCGGTATGGCGGCCGCGGTTCCCCTCCGAGGAATCCCAGGTAGTTGCGGGGGGCGTTTCGTAGCGGTGGTTGTGTCTGCGGTGGCCGGTCTGGCAGCACGTGGTGCGTTGATGGCTCATCTGCGGCGGTCGAGTCGTTTGCTGGAGTCGATGTCTTTGCGGGTGATGCGGACGCCGATGCGTTTGGCGCGTAACCATCTGTGCAGGGGGATGTCGTAGGCCTTGTCGGCGTGCAGGCGTTGGGGTTTGAAGTGGCGTCCGGGGTGGGGGTCGTGTCTCGTTTGGTGACCTGCCACCATGGGCTTCAGTGCGAGGTTGTCGTGGACATTGGCTGCGGAGACGCCAACGAGGTGGGGCAGTCCGTTCGCGTCCGACGGGACGTGCATCGTGGAACCCGGTTTGCCCCGGTCCACGGGGTTCGGGGCCTGTGTGCGCCCCCCTCTTTTTGGCCATGATGTGGGTGGAGTCGAGGACGACGCGGGAGAGGTCGATCAGGCCGGCGTCGTCGAGGTGGTGCAGGACCGCTTCATGAAGGCGGCCCCATACGCCGGCTCTGGACCAGATCAGGAACCGGCGATGCGCGGTCGACTTCGACCTCCCGAAGCACGGCGGCAAGTCCCGCCAAGCGCAGCCGCTGACCAACACATAGATGATCGCCGCGAACAGCGTCTCATCAGACGTGTCCTGCGTCCCGCCGCCCTGCGGCCGCACCTTCGACGGCGGGGTCAGCGGCTCCGTAATCTCCCACAGCCAGGGTCGTTGCCAGTCCGCCGGACGTGACGGGTTCCAGTCCTCGTCACGGCCTCCAGCGCCGCCTTCCACTCGGGGTGGTAGTCCAGCGCCCCTGGCCGCCTCAAATTCGAAAGCCACTGGCCCACCGGCCGGTCCCGTTGCGGGGCGCGCACAGCGTCCAGTGCTTCTGCGACCCACTGCCCAAGGGGACACGCCCCCTCCCGGTCTCCGTACGGGACTCGGGCGTCAAGGTCACGCACGGTGAACTTCTTGAGCGCTGCCCAGCCGCGCGCCCAGTCCTACTTCTCCGTGTCAATCATGTTGAAGCTGACCCAGTCCGCGACGATCACCGGACCTCTGGGGGCCGCGAAACGGAGCCACAGGCTGGATTCTTCCTCGCCTTCCTCGGGCGGCGGGCCGATGTACTCGGACGGCTGCGCAACGTCTTTCCGCTGCTCCGGGGGGATCGCCAGCAATTCGATCGCCTCTTCATCATGAGCGCGCAAACCTTCCGACACCTTCATCAACGGGCGATACGACTCCGAGGTGAGCATGTCCTCCGGCTTTTCCCCGGACTGGAGAAATAACGGGCACGATCAGAGAGGGGAGCTTCCCCTGTCCCCCTTCTGCCGCAGGGCGGGCCGATGGCCTGGACGATGTCGTGCGGCGTGCCCTTGGGGCCCAGCAGGGCGACGCTGTCCACGCTTCTGGTGTCGACGCCCTCACTCAGGACACGACAGTTCGAGAGCATGGCCCGCTGCGTCGTGGTGCCGAACGAGCCCTGGACTTCCCGCCAGGAGTCGGGCACGTACTGGATGACCACCGCCCAGGTGATCGAGATCGGCCCCGGCAACAAGGCGCAGATGCTCCACCGCGACCTGGAGAACT
>NZ_JBEXRZ010000436.1:0-2133 GCF_040613325.1 Streptomyces sp. NPDC006283
CGCCGCGCACCGGGACGGGCACGGGGCCAAGTTCCACAACATCCACAAGATCAAGCTCTGAACGTCCCCCCTTCCGGATTCACCGCGCCGTTCCGGGGCCATGACCCCAGCACCGTCACACAGCGGGGCGTGAAGGAGGGGGACCATGGAACTGGGCATCGGAATCGGCTGGCGGCCGGAGATCGCGGACACGGTGGAGCGGCTGCCGGGGCTCGACTGGGTCGAGGTCGTCGCGGAGAACATCTGCCCCGGCCATCTGCCTCCCGCGCTGCTCCGGCTGCGCTCGCGCGGCATCCGCGTCGTCCCGCACGGCGTCTCGCTCGGCCTCGGCGGCGCGGACCGCCCGTCGAAGCAGCGCCTGGCAGACCTGGCCGAGCGGGTGGAGGCCCTGGGCGCCCCGCTGGTCACGGAGCACATCGCGTTCGTACGGGCGGGAGGGGAGCTGACGGCCTCCCCCGCGCTGGAGGCGGGCCACCTGCTGCCGGTCCCCCGCACCTGGGACGCGCTGTCCGTGCTGTGCGAGAACGTGCGCATCGCGCAGGACTCGCTGCCGGTGCCGCTGGCGCTGGAGAACATCGCGGCGATGATTTCCTGGCCGGACGAGGAGCTCACCGAGGGACAGTTCCTCGCGGAGCTCGTCGAGCGGACCGGTGTGCGGCTGCTGATCGATGTGGCCAACCTCCACACCAACCACGTCAACCGCGGGGAGGACCCGTCGGCGGCGCTGGACGAGCTCCCGGTCGAGGCGATCGCGTACGTCCACGTCGCGGGCGGCGTCGAGCGCGACGGGATCTGGCACGACACCCACGCCCACCCCGTCACGCAGCCCGTCCTGGACGTGCTGTCGGACCTCCGGGCCCGGGTGAGCCCGCCGGGAGTCCTGCTGGAGAGGGACGACGACTTTCCTCCTGCGGCGGAGTTGGAGAGCGAACTGGCGACGATCCGCGCGACGTTGTCGGCGGCACCGCCAGCCCCGTCGGCGATGGAGGCCCGGGGTCCGGGCCGGAGCCCCGACGAGAGGGCGGCCTCCAAGGCGCACGCGGACGGGGCCCGCGAGCGCCTCGGCCTGGCGCAGGCGGCCGTGTTGTCCGCGCTCGTCGCCGGGACCCCCGCCCCCGAGGGGTTCGACGCGCGCCGGCTGCGCGCGCAAAGCCGGGCGCTCGCCGCGAAACGGGCCGACATCGTGGGCAAGGTGGCGCCCGAGCTGCCGGAGATCCTCGGCGCGGGCTACCGGCCCGCGTTCCTCGCCTACGCCAAGAGCCGCCCCCTGCACGCCGGATACCGCCGCGACGCGCTCGAGTTCGCCGAGCATCTGCTGGCCGCCGGCCGCCTCGAGGACGGCGACGCCCGACGCCGGCTGACTCTCTGGTGGCAGGAGCGGGCCGCCGCGCGGCCGCCCCGCCGGGCGACCCGCCTCGTACGAGCCGCGCGTGCGGCGCTTGTGGGGAGGTGAGCGGCCGTGGGCGCCCTGGCTCTGGTGGTTCATCTCGCCGTCGGTATCTCCTCCGTGCTGCTGATCGTCCGGGTGTCCGCCGCCCGGCCCACGGCCCCCCGCGGCGCCGCCGGCCATGTGCACGACGTCTACGAGGCGGCCTTCCTGGCGGGCGGCCCGGCCAGGGTCGTCGACACCGCGCTCGCCGCCCTCCACGCGGACGGGCGGATCGCCGTCGGCGGTCCCGGTGTCCTGTCCGTGCTGCGGCCGGTCGCGCAGGACCCGGTGGAGCGGGCAGTGTTCGCCCAGCTCTCCCACGCGCCGAGCGGGGCGCTGCACACCGTGCGGCTGAACACGATGCGCAGCCCCGCCGTGCAGGAGGTCGGCGACGTCCTCGCCGCTCGCGGGCTGATGGTGCCGCCCGGGGGCACCGCTCCGGCCGCGTGGGGCGTGGCACAGGCAGCCGCCTGTGCGATCGGGCTGCCGCTCGCATTCGTCCTCACCGTCATCGAGTCCTTCGGCGAGGCCTCCCCCGACTCCGGAATGCCGTTCGTCTTCCTGGTCTTTCCCGTGCTGGTGGCCGGTACCGTGATCGGCGCCGTGCAGGCCGGCGGTGCCCCGCGACCGAACGCACCGCCACCGGGAAGTCGAAGTACCTGTCGGGGAACGGCTCCGGCTTGTACGTGAAGTGCCACCACTCC
>NZ_JBEXRZ010000437.1:0-1995 GCF_040613325.1 Streptomyces sp. NPDC006283
CACCAGATACGACAAGACCGTCGAGTCCTACGAGGCGGCCGTCACCCTCGCATCGCTGTTGATGTGAGCGTGACACTTTGACGACAACTCCTAGCCGCCCGAACAGTGCAAAAGACCCTCGCCTAGCTATCGCTAGGCGAGCACACGCGCCACGACGGACACCACCGCAATGATCATGGTGATCCCGGCCAGGCCGACCATCATCGCCCGTCCACTCCACGACACCAGCCGCTCTGCCACACGTTGGCGCTCGGCGATACCGCTTTGATCATCTGTCTTAGCCTGGTGCGCCCCCGTCAGGGACGCAGAAATCGCTGCGTCATCACCACGAGCATCCATGCCCTGCCCAACGAATGATCAAGAGTTCAGAAGCGGGCCCGCCACTACCGACACGAAAGCTGTAGCCCTGCACGCGACGAGCGGCGGGCCAGGGTTGCGAGCTGCGATGTGGCCGATCTCGTCCGGGTGGATTCCGACGCCGTCTCTTGCGCATACGTGGGAGTGAGGGATTTTTGCTGGTCAGGGGGCCGGGTCTCGGGTTGACTGGATTGCTGCTGGTCCTGAGGTCGGCCTGTCATATGGCGTTCCGCCACCCACAGGGCGGTAACGTCCTGTCCGGCCTGGGCCAGCAGCCGCACGCTGCCGTCACCGGGCAGATGGGCGATCACCCGCGCGCCGTTCCACAGCGTCTCATAGGCGTACCCCGCTTCCTTCTCGGGGCCGGGCAGCGGACCGATCACAGCCAGCATCGGCGACAGCAGCGTCGGCGGCCACGCAGGGCAGGAGACGGGTGCGCGCTCACGGTTTCCACAGTGAGCCCCGTGACCGGCGTCGGCCACTCAGGCGGGACGCGTGACGGCACACCGCCAGGCTTTCGCATCGAACACCGAATATGTCGGCTTTTGAGTACGGCGCTGCTGCTGGTGATCTCTGGACTGGTCACCAACGGCGTCGAACGCGCCGAGCCGCCGCTTGCGCTGCATCTGCACCCGCGAGTCGGGTCGGCAGTCGGGTGGGGGCGGGAGTCACCAACGGTGGCCACGCCGAGACGGAGGGCACCGGGACGACTTCCTGCGCGCGGATGACGAGCACGGTCGCGGCATCCCCATCGTGGAGCTGCCGACGCGCACGACACCCGCACCCACTCTGGTGGCACCACTGGGCACGCGTCCCCGCTTAAACGGCATCTCCGCAGCCCGGCCCCCTGGTCAGGTCGCGGTCCACCTCCGGTGCACCGAGGTGCACCGAGGTGCACCGAGATGAGGGTGAGCTGGTGTCCGAGGCTGTGGCCGACTTCCACCACCTTCACCCGGTGCTCGGCCGAGCCGACCTTGCGACCCGGGAAACCGCAGCACGTCACCCACATTCACCTGCATTCCGCACCCTCTTCCGTCGGACCGGCCAGAGGCCGGAAGTGACTGGTGGCTTCAGTGTGCGCCCAGCGAAACGAACCTGCACCAGGGAAAGGTGAACCCATTAATCCATCTCCCACCTGCGGAAAGCGCTGGAACCGAAACGGCTAATTCCTATGGTTTTCTTCTGTCCGCGAAGGATGACAGCATGACGCTTTCCCGTATCGGCACGGACGCCTTCGACATGTTCGGCCGTTCTCGGCTCAGGATCGAGCAATGGAGAGGTGCTGAAGAATGACACCGTGCGAACGGTGCGGCTCAGCCCGCGGAATCTGTACGAGTCTTCTTCTGCGAGGCCACCGCCCACCTGTGTCTACACGGGCCGGGCGGTGGTGATAAACATCAAGGACACCGTCTACGGCCGCGTCCTGGGGAACCCAGACGTCAGCGCCGAAGTTTTCAGCGCTGGGGTCTGGCCGGTCTGCGATAGATGCCGCGCCTTCGACGCCAATCACTGTGCTTCTTCGGGTTGGCTACTGATCGGGTGACGAACAAGGGGTGCGTAATGGGAAAGGCGGCTCCCAGGTGGTTGAGCGAGATGCCTTACCTCTCAACTCGTTCGCCAGGGAGCCTTGTTGGTCAC
>NZ_JBEXRZ010000438.1:0-1975 GCF_040613325.1 Streptomyces sp. NPDC006283
AGCCGCTTTCGTGCGGCTGCGGGGGCCGGCCCGCCGCAGAACGCAGGGCTCCCCCGTCCTCCACCGGCTCGTGGAGCTTGCCCTCGCCTTCACCACGCCGTCCGCGGCGAAGGTCAGGGCCTGGCTGGCACCTTCGACCGGTTGCGCGCGCTCACCGCGACCGGCGACTTCGCCGAAACATCGCCCACTTCATGGCCGACCTGCCCCTGCCAGAGCAGTCGACCATCCGCTGGACCAAGAACGAAGCCAACGTCCGCTCCGCATGGCGCGGCATGGTCCAGGGCCGCAGGAACACCTCCGCACCGGCGGCTGACCCCGGCACGCGCGACGGCCCCGAACTAAGATGTGTCTGGTTCGGGGCCGACGGGCACCGGGCCCGGAAAATCAGCTGGCGTCGGGGCGCTTGCCGACGAGCTGGGTGAGCAGCTCGATGATCTGGGCCTGATTACGGTCGATCTTCTTGTCCAGGGCTTCGACCTTCTGGTCCAGGTTGCCGATCTGGAGGCGTACCGCGGTGAGGTCGGACTTGATGATCCCGAACTCGCGGTCGTGCTTCTCCGCGACCTCTTCGAAGCGTCGGGTCAGGGCAGCGAGCTCGCTGTGAGCGATGGGGTCCTCGGGCACGGGCTCTCCTGCCGGATCATGAACAAAAGCGGTCATCAGATCCACCACGATATCGGCCTGGAACGCGTGCCGAGAGCCCGCTTCTCAAACCTGATGGATACGGTGCCCGTCCTTACGCGCTGCGCGGCTTCCTGGCCGTCGGGGGATCAGACGGTTTCTGGCCCGGTCCACCGGTGGCACAGCATCTGGGCGATGGATTCTTGTAGCGGCGCAGGCGTGCCAGAGGCAGGCAAGGAGTTGTACGCGTCGAGGTGGAGAAGCCGTCGCCCGCTGAATCCTGCCTGCCGTCCCAGTTCCGCCGCACGCTGGTCGTGGCCGACGACAGGACAGCGCTCACTCGCTGGATCCGCAGCGTTCCCGAGAGCGCCTGGGCCGACCCGGCACACGACGCCCGCTGCACGGTGAAACGGCTCATGGCGCGAGCTGGGCATCGCCGGAGCGCTCCGCGGCCGGAAGATCTGCACGACGATCGCATGCCCTGCTGCCGAGCGTGCGCATGCGTCAATCGCGTAAGAACGGGTGCTTGGACTGGAGTGCCTGCCGAGGCAGGAAAAGAGTCCGCTTCCGGTATACGTGGCGCCCGGATCTGGCGCTCCTCCGGTGACGGGATCGCGCCGGCATCGCCCTCCCCGGTGAGGGCTCTGCGACCGCCAGGCATGTCTCGACACGTGAGGAGCAGTGATGGCCGTGCCGTGAGAGCTGCATGGGGGCACTGGGCCCCGGAAGGGGGCTGACAGATGCGCCGTCCCCTCTCGCGAAGACTCTGGTTCATTAGCCTGGACCGCACCTTGCTCGGTGGGGCGCACGCGACCCGGCGACGCCGAGTACGGCCCGCTTGACGCCGGAACCCCTTCTTCAGCCCCAGACGCTGCGAGTGGCGCCGCGCATCCTTCGACACTGAAAGGTACTCCTCGTTCTCCTCACTACGCAGGTGCGGCAACAGCGGTCGGCGCAGCCACGCGGAGACGGGGCCGGACGGCCTACAACTCGGCCCCACGCCCGGCGGAAGCCGCCGGGCCGTGGGCGGTCAGCTCCAGTCGTGCACGAGCAGCCAGCCGGGCTCCGCCAGGGCACGGTAGCCCAGAATGGCAGCCGCGGCGCGCAGGGCCTCGTCCCGCTCCGGCGAAGGCGGCGTCAGACCCCGAACCGACCTGCAGACACCCGGCGGCAGCTCCTCGTGCGCGAGACCGATGACGACCCGGTCCGGGCCGCCGGACCCGGCGACAATGAACAGTCCGACGTCCTCGTCACCAGCGTCCTCGAGCCCTTCGGACACGACCAGCCAGTCCGCATCGGCGAGCTCGACCCCGTACACCGCGTAGAACGAATGCTCCAGACTCACGCAGCTCTC
>NZ_JBEXRZ010000439.1:0-1944 GCF_040613325.1 Streptomyces sp. NPDC006283
GGACACCGGCACCGGCCCTGCGAGGCTGCGCAGAGCGTGCATGACGCCTACTGGCACGGTGCCGACGGCAGGTGGCGAGACGGCTGACGCCCACCAGATAGAAGTGTGGGCTGCCTCCGCCATCCCGAGGCAGCCCACAGCGAAACGACAGCGGGGGAACCTGCGCCATCTTCGCAATCCATATCGGATCATGAAACCGCGGGCTTGCTCATAGGTGATCGCTACTCAACCACCTGCTGCAGCGTGGCAGTTAGCGAACGGGACTCAGCCTTCCACGGCACGGGAAGCGCGAGTCTTCAGCCAACCCACCCGATGGCGGCCCCTTCTCCGTCAGTCGCAGGAGGAGCTGGCTCGCCGTCCAGGCCTGGGACCGGCCGCCGTGGGTGAGGCGGGCGGCGACGTGCAGCAGCCGGTAGCGGAGCTTGTTCGGCTCGGCAGTGGCGAGTTCGTCGTCCAGCAGCAGGACACGGGTCCAGGCCGGCAGGTCGATCGCCGCGAGGCTGAGTTCGAGCCAGACAGTGTTGATGTCGAAGTCGCGGGAGGGGAAGCGGTCGAAGCCGGTGGTCTTGTCGCACCGGATGTGGTCCTCGGCGGTGGCATGCCCGCGGTGGCGGACCTCCAGGAACTGTGCGGAACCACCGCCGCGGGACGGGGTGTCGGTGAGGAAGACCTGGTGCCGCAGGCCCTTGTCCTGGTCGAACAGGGACAACTGGGCGCCGGGGTGCGGCCGCTCTCGGTGCACGATGATGGGGGTGCCGGCCGGGTAGCCGTCCAAGTCGACCATGCCGGTCAGCTCGGCGGCTTCGGCGCCGGCACGCAGCGTTCCGTCCTGGTCCAGGGCGGGATGCCAGAGGCGGTCGGGCATGGCTCGGACAGCGCGGCGGACCGGCTCGGTGATGGCGTATCCGACCGAGAAGAAGGTACGGATTCCTCGTTTCCGCACGTCGCGGACGTGGGCGAGGAAGGCTTTCGCGGATCCGGCACTGTCGGTGCGGATCAGGATGTCGGTGCCGTGCCGGTGGGCGTCGGGGATCTGCATGAGTGCCTGGTCGGACACCGCGATGTGGTCGGCGGCGGTTGGCACCGGCGTTCCCGGGCCGCAGCCGGCCGGACAGTGCCTCTCCGGTATTGGCCAGGACAGCAGCGGATGGAAGCCGAAGCCGCCCTTATAGGTGGGTGCGAAGTACTACGGAGCCGGCGTCGACATCTGCCCGCCTCGACGGGGCAACCGCAAGGGTGTCGTCGAGAAGGCCAACCACTCAGCTGCCCAACGCTGGTGGCGAACCGTCCCTGACGGCATCAGCATCGAGGCAGGTCAAAGCGGTGTCGACAAGCTGGCCGTGCCGATGGACAGCGGCAAACGTAAGCTCGACGGAGCGTCGACCACAGTCGCCGCGCTCGCGGAAGCCGAGCCGCTGCTGGACCTGCCGAACAGCCCGTTCTCCGCCGAGCTGGAGCAGACCCGCGTCGTCAGCCAGGACTCGTCTCCTTCGCCGGCAACCACTACTCCGTCCCGCCGGGGCTGACCGGCGCCCATGTCACGGTCCGGATCCGCCTCGGTGAGGACGACCTGCACGTGGTCACCGCCGGTCGCGCGGTCATCGCCCACCACCGCCGGGCGCCGGACGGAGCCGGGCAGACCATCCGGGACGCCAGGCACGTCATCGCCCTCGAACGAGCGGTACTCGCTTCGTTCTCCGACAAGGCCCCCTGCCGCACCAAGGTCCGCCGGCCGCCATCGGCCGCGGCCCAGGCGGAAGCCGAAAAGCTTCGCGACCGACCTGAATCGGACGTCGCGAACCGGGTCGTCATCGACCTGTCTCACTACGCCGCCGTCGCCGACCGGCTACGGCAGGCCCCCACCCACGAAGACCAGGAGTGTGAGAGTGAGTGACGCCATGCCGATGAGCCAGGCCCGCCGCTACCAGCAGCTGCGGTGCCACC
>NZ_JBEXRZ010000440.1:0-1903 GCF_040613325.1 Streptomyces sp. NPDC006283
GGGCGCGGCTCCGGCGAGGCGTTCCAGCTGGAGCTCAGCGGCAGCGGTGCGGTGTACGACCCCGATGCCAGGAGCAGACTATGGGAACCAGGCGCAGAACAGTCATGTCGAGACGCAAGGTGTTGGGCTTGGGGGCCGCAGCCGCAGTGGGAGCGGGGTCAGCGTTGGCGGCGAGGTCGGCCTCGGCCGGTGTCTCTTACACCGCCAAGATCGACCCGTCCCGGGCCCACGGCTGGCAGGGCTGGGGCGCCTCACTGTCCTGGTGGGCGAACGTATTCGGCACCAACGACACCCTCGCGGACATCTTCTACACCACCCGCCAAGTCACCTACCAAGGCCGGACCCTGCCCGGCCTTGGTCTGAACGTGGTGCGCTACAACCTCGGTGCCAGCATGTCGCAGCCCGCATATCCGGGCGGTCCGAGCCAGGCGAACTCACCGAATCATCCGGCATACAAGAAGATCGACGGCTACTGGCTCAACTGGCTCAGCGACGACCCGGGAAATACCAAGAGTTGGGACTGGACCCGTGACCGGGAACAGCGCGCCATGGCGGAAAAGGCGCGTGACCGAGGTGCGGACGTCTTCCAGATATTCTCCTGCTCACCGATGTGGTGGATGTGCAAAAACCACAACCCGTGCGGAGCCCCAGACGGCGGCGACAACCTGCAGACCTGGAATTACCGTCAGCACGCCCAGTACATGGCTGTCGTCGCCAAGCATTTCCGGGAGCACGGAGGCATGCACGTCAGCAGCGTCGTCCCTTTCAACGAGCCGTCCGCGAACTGGTGGAAGGCCGACGGGCGCCAGGAGGGCTGCCACATCAGCGCCGACCCCGGCCAGCCGATCCAGCAGCAGGTCATCCGGCACTTACGTGAAGAACTCAACGGCCACGGCTTGTCGGACATCGCCATCGCCGCCTCCGACGAAACCAGTTACGTCCAGGCCAACACTACCTGGAACAACCTCACCGCCCAGGGAGCAAGCAGCCAGGTCGGTCAGGTCGGCGTGCACGGCTACCAGTACGACGACTCCAACGGCAGCGCACGATCCGCCCTGTACAACAGCGTCCAGACCACCGGGAAACCACTGTGGCAGAGCGAATACGGCGAGCAGTGGGAACACGGCCTCTACCTCGCCTACAACCTCGCCCTCGACCTGCGCTACCTCCGCCCGACCGCCTGGTGCTACTGGCAGCCCGTCGACAGCCAGGTCAACGACCCCGCCACCGGCCACCATCTCAGCTGGGGTCTGCTCAAAGCCACCTACAGCAACGATCCCACCCGCAAAGACGGCATCCTAGGCGACCCCACCCCCTACCCGGGCACCGACCCTCACGTGACGAACAAGTACTTCGTCCTGGCCCAGTACACCCGCCACATTCGCCCCGGAATGCGCATCCTCGACAGCGGCGATCAGGCCACCGTCGCCGCCTACCACCCCGACCAGCACCGCCTCGTCCTGGTCACCGTCCGCGGCGACACCTCACAGGACATCACCTACGACCTCTCCGACTTCCGTACCGTGGGCACCAGCGCCCGGCGATGGGTGACCGACGCCGACCTATACTACCGCACTGCCCGCCAGTACCAGCCTGTCTCCGACGCTCCGCTGAACGGCAACCAGCTGACCCTGACCCTCGGCGCCAACTCGATCCAGACGATCGAAATAGACAACGTCTGGATATAGCCGGGCGAGGGGGCGCCAGAACGAGCCGTCGGCCGACACGCGCGGGAATGGTGCTGGCCAGGGCTGCGACGACGGGGATTGTCGGCGCTGCGCTAGTAGGGCTTGGTCAGGTCGGTATGGATGCGGGTATGTCGCGGTGGCAGGTGGGGCAGGCGCCGGCCCAGGTCGATCTGCTAGTCGCGCTCTCCCAGCTCACCCGGCCGCTGCCGGGCACC
>NZ_JBEXRZ010000441.1:0-1888 GCF_040613325.1 Streptomyces sp. NPDC006283
CGTTTCGAGATCGGCGGCCCGATGGGCGACGCCGGCCTCACCGGCCGCAAGATCATCATCGACACGTACGGCGGCATGGCCCGCCACGGCGGCGGCGCGTTCTCCGGCAAGGACCCGTCCAAGGTCGACCGCTCCGCCGCGTACGCGATGCGCTGGGTCGCCAAGAACGTGGTCGCCGCCGGCCTCGCCGAGCGCTGCGAGGTCCAGGTCGCCTACGCGATCGGCAAGGCGGAGCCGGTCGGCCTGTTCGTCGAGACGTTCGGCACCGGCACCGTCGCCCAGGACCGCATCGAGAAGGCCATCACCGAGGTCTTCGACCTGCGCCCGGCCGCGATCATCCGCGACCTCGACCTGCTGCGGCCCATCTACGCCGCCACCGCCGCCTACGGCCACTTCGGCCGCGAACTGCCCGACTTCACCTGGGAGCGGACCGACCGCGCCCACCGGCTCAAGGCCGCGGCCGGCCTCTGAGGCCCGCCGGACCTGTGAGGAGATCCTGACGTGCGCATCGCTGTCACCGGTTCCATCGCCACCGACCATCTGATGGTCTTCCCCGGCCGGTTCGCGGATCAGCTGATCCCCGACCAGCTCGCTCATGTCTCGCTCTCCTTCCTGGTCGACGCACTCGAGGTGCGCCGGGGCGGAGTGGCGGCCAACGTCGCCTTCGGCCTCGGCAGCCTCGGCCTCACCCCCCTGCTGGTCGGCGCCGTCGGCGGCGACTTCGCCGAATACGAGGTGTGGCTGAAGGAACACGGCGTCGACACCGGCCCGGTCCTGGTGTCCACCGAGCGCCAGACCGCCCGGTTCATGTGCATCACCGACCAGGACGCCAACCAGATCGCCTCGTTCTACGCGGGCGCCATGCAAGAAGCCCGCGACATCGACCTGTGGCACCTGACCACCGGCAGCGCGGCCCGCCCCGACCTCGTCCTCGTCTGCCCCAACGACCCGGCCGCGATGCTGCGCCACACCGGCGAGTGCCGCGAACTGGGCCTGCCCTTCGCCGCCGACCCCTCCCAGCAACTCGCCCGCCTGGAGGGCTCCGAGGTACGTGACCTCGTCGACGGCGCCCGCTGGCTGTTCACCAACGAGTACGAGGCGGCCCTGCTGCTGGAACGCACCGGCTGGGAAGCGGCCGACGTCCTCGCCAAGGTCGGCGCCTGGATCACCACCCTCGGCGGCGCCGGCGTGCGCATCGACCGCGCCGGCCACGAACCGCTGACCGTTCCGGCCGTCCCCGACGCCCCCGCCGTCGACCCGACCGGCGTCGGCGACGCCTTCCGGGCCGGCTTCCTGGCCGGCGTCGCCCGCGGACTGGACCTCACCTGCGCCGCACGCCTCGGCTGCGTCGTCGCGGCCCAGGCCCTCGGCGCGGTCGGCTCCCAGTCCTACCGGACCGACCCCGAGCAGCTGCTGGCCGCCGCCGAGCGCGCCTACGGCACCGCCGCGGCCGCCGAGCTCGCCCCCGGACTGGGGGAACGGCCTTGACCACCACCCGCATCGACGCACTGCGCCAGGCGCTCGCCACCCGGGTGGTGGTGGCCGACGGGGCGATGGGCACCATGCTCCAGGACCAGGACCCGACGCTCGAGGACTTCCAGGACCTCGAGGGCTGCAACGAGATCCTCAACGTCACCCGGCCCGACATCGTCCGCTCCGTCCACGAGGCGTACTACGCCGTCGGCGTCGACTGCGTGGAGACGAACACCTTCGGCGCCAACCACGCCGCGCTCGGGGAGTACGACATCCCCGAGCGGGTCCACGAGCTGTCCGAGGCCGGCGCCCGTATCGCCCGCGAGGTGGCCGACGAGTTCACCGCCTCGACCGGCCGGCAGCGGTGGGTGCTGGGCTCCATGGGCCCCGGCACCAAGCTGCCCACCCTGGGACA
>NZ_JBEXRZ010000442.1:0-1884 GCF_040613325.1 Streptomyces sp. NPDC006283
TCGGCGGCGGCTCCCTGGTCAACGGGGGCATGGCCGTGACCCCGAGACGGGAGAACTTCGGAGCCGTCCTCCCGTCGGTGAACGCCAACGAGAAGGTCAAGGGCGGCTGGGAGAAGCTCTTCGAGCTGAACAAGGACATCGTCGAGAACGCCGACGTGATCCACCCGGGCCAGCAGCTCCACCTGAGCTGACCCACCCCCTTTGGCGGTCCCAGCTCTCCTCCCATGCCCGCCAGTCGGTGCCCGCCGCCGTGCCCTTGTCCGTCCCGCCCACCGGGAGCCTCCAGTCCGTAATACCCTCGATAGAATAACGACTTCACCTGCGATTGATCGGGGTTGGGTCGTGACACGACGATGGCCGCGCGGGTTCTTCATGTGACCAAGCGGGCCCGCGCGGCCTTGTCCCGGTGGTGCACGCTGCTCCCGGGAACCGGCAGCAGGCGCAGGACCCGGCCCGCCAGGCCGTCGCACAAGCGGCGGCCGCCACGCGCCGCCGACCCCCGTCGCCGCCGTCCTTTCCGCCCTACTGCACACCGCGGAAACTGGGCAACCGATCCTGCCTTCTGCGGTGTGAGTCGCCAACACCTCGGCGAGTTGCTCGATGGCCCGGCGAACGCTCGCGCCTCGTCTACCGGCCCAGAAGAGCGGAGGCCGTAAGAGCTTCACCTTGACAGAGCACAGAGACCTCCTCATCGCCGCCCACATGCAGCTCGGCGCACCCATCGTCCTCCTCTGGGACTGGGCTTGATCCGCTTTGACGGACATTCGAGATCAGGGGTTCGTCCCCAGGATGTCCATCATGGAGAGCATGGGGAAGAAGAAGACTTGCCCTTGCCGCTCGTTCACGTTGCAGTTCAAGGCCGAGATCGCCCGAGCTGTGCCAACGGGGTGATCGCTCGGTCGGTCAGATCGCCAAGAACTTCGATCTGACCGAGACCGCAGTGCGGGACTGGGTGAAACTGGCTGAGGTCGACGCGGGCGAGCGCGACGGCCTGATCAGCAGCGAACGTGAGGAGCTGGCCGCGCTGCGGCGGGAGAACCGCCGCCTGCGAGAAGACGTCGACATCCTTAAGCGGGCCACGGCTTTTTCGCGAAGGAGACCTGGTGACGGTGGACCCCTTCATCGAGGCGGAGAAGCAGGACGGCCACAACGTCAAGCGTTCGTGCGAGCTGCCGAAGGTCTCCAGAACCGCCTTCTATGCCCGCCTCGCCGGCGAACCGGTCTCCGGGCGGTTCGTGACGCCGAGCCGACCGAGCAGATCACCGAGGGCGAGCGCCGGCACCTATGGCGCTCCGCACGTCCATGCCGCCCTGCAACGAGAGGGCCAGGAGTGCGGACGCCGCCGAGTCGCCGGGTTGATGCGGGCCGCCGGCATGCAGGTCAGGCACCGCCAGCGGCGGCACCTGACCACGATCCCCGATCCGCGGGCCGCCTTCCGGCCCAATCTCATCGTCCGGGACTTCCAGCCCGACCCCGCCGGGCTCGATGCCCGCTGGTGCGGCGACATCGCCTATGTCCCGACCAAGGAAGGCTGGCTCTACCTGGCCACCGTCATCGACATCGCCTCCCGCCGAGTGGTCGGCTGGGCAACCGCCGGTCATCTGCGGACCGACCGGGTCACCGACGCCATCGAGGCCGCTTGTCGACAACGTGGCCCCCTCCGTCCGGTGATTTTCCATTCGGACCGCGGCTGCCAGTACACCAGCCGGGAATTCGCCCTCCTGGTCGAGGAGTTCGGAGTCCGGCTGTCGGTCGGCCGCACCGGGCAGTGCGGGGACAACGCGCTCGACGAATCGTTCTTCGCCACCATCAAGGCGCAAGCTCCTCGACACAGTCGTCTGGCCCAGCAAGACCGTCCCCCGCACCGCCATCTTCGATTTCATC
>NZ_JBEXRZ010000443.1:0-1794 GCF_040613325.1 Streptomyces sp. NPDC006283
TCGTTGGCGCTCATGGGGTAGGGAGGTCGCGATGGCAGTTCTGGCCTGGTTGCTGATTCCGCTGTTCGCTGCTGTCGGTGCTGCGATATGGGCGGACTGGGCGTCACGGGACCGCATCAGCGGCGATGTGGCCGAGCTCGCGGGCTACGCACGGTTCCGCGACGCGATGGAGCAGCCCGCTCCCGGAACTGACGCCCTACGCCCCTGACCCAGACCGCTCCGGGGTACGTCGCCCTGGACGTGGCCACCGGCGAGGTGATCAGCTCCATCCACCGTGCCGACACCGCGCCGAGGAGTTCAAGGAGTTCCTGATCAAGCTCGACAAGGAAGTGCCCGCCGGCCTGGATGTCCACCTGATTTGTGACAACTGTGAGGATCATGGTGTGCCGCAGGGAGCCGGAGCTTGACCCGTGCGACAACTGGCCGCAGCTGCCGTGGTGTAGAACTGTCGGCTCCGGCCCCTGCGGTGCTACTGCCGCCGGCCCGGTGAACGTGTCCCGATAGGGGCTGTGCCGCACAAAGCACGTCACAGTTCTGACCGCCACCGGACCGGGTGTCAGCCACCAGACCAGTCCAAGGAGCCGCGTGACCGTCACCAGCATGCCCCAGCCGATGCTGCCCGCGCAGTGAGTCCCGGACCCGGCCGAGGAAGTGCCTCGGGGTGGACACCCACAAGGACGTGCACGTCGCTGCTGTCATCACCACCCTGGGGGGTGCCTTGCTCGCCCACCAGGAGTTCCCGACTACAGCACCAGCCAGCTCCCTTCTGCGGCTTGACGAAACATAGGGCTTCTACAGCACCCACAAGACGCCGACGGTTCGCAAATGGCTTGAGGCAGGTGGAAAGGTAGTTCGGACTCCTGACGGACAAGCGGCTGAGGCGGGGGCAAGAACCTCCAGGCCCTGGAACGCGACATCCGCGTCGCCTGGGTCGCCCAGAAACCGTTCATCTGGACCAAGAACGCCGACGAGATCCTGCGGCGTCTCGCCGCATATCTTGATCGAATTCCCGGCGCAGGACACTAGCCAGCGTACGCGTCACCTGTCTGCATATAACCGTAGCAACCATGTTCGAGTTCGTGGCGCAGCCGGGCCAGGGCGCGGTGCAGCGCGCTCTTCACAGTGCCGGTCGCTATCCCGAGCGCGCGGGCGGTCTCCTCCGTGCTCAGCTGCCCGTAGTAGCGCAGTATGACGACCTGGCGCTGCTGGGGGGCAAGGGCCTTGAGCGCGTCGCGCAGCATCTCGCGGTCGGCGCGCTGTTTGGCGCCGTCGTCGACACCTGCGTCCGGCAGCTCCTGGACGGGGAACTCTTCGAGCTTGCGTCTGCGCCACCACTCAGTACGAGTGTTGATCATGACGCGGCGCATGTAGGCGTCCGCGAGAGTTTGGTCGGCGATGCGATCCCAGCATGGGTAGGTACGGGCCAGGGCAGTCTGGACCAGGTCCTGCGCATCGGCCGGATCGGGGACGAGACGCCGGGCGCTCCGCAGCAGTGCGTCCCCCCTGGTCCGCACATAGTCCTCGAACTCCAGACCCCTCCCGCACACTGGGCTGGACTCGGGACGGCGATGCTTACCCTTTGCAGGCATGGCGAGTTCCTCTCCGTCGCCTGCGAGGTCAGCTGTCGGCTTCGGGGTGAAGATGCCCGGCCGCAATGGGAATGCACCTTCACCCCGAGCTGTTCCGGGATCCCGGATCCTGGTCCAGCACGATCTGCACCGTCCAGCGGCCCGTGCCCTTCTGCTCCGCCTGGTCCATGACGACGTCGACGAACGGCTTGCCCGTCGCCGCGTC
>NZ_JBEXRZ010000444.1:0-1789 GCF_040613325.1 Streptomyces sp. NPDC006283
GGTGTACACGCGCGTCCGCGCCAAGCTGGAGCACGAGCCGATCGAGGACCTGCGCGGCCGTCGCTCGCGCGGCGCGTCGCCGCGCCGCTCGCCGTCATCACCGGCGTCGCCGCCGCCTTCGCGTACGTCGGGACCGTCGATCCGAACGAGCCCGGGCACTACCCCGTCTGTCCCCTGCTGCGTTTCACCGGCATCCTCTGCCCCGGCTGCGGCGGACTGCGCAGCGCACACGCGTTCATCCACGGCGACCTGGCCACCGCCCTCGGCGCCAACGCGGTCGCCGTCCTCGGCTATGCCGTGTTCACCGTCGTGTGGGTGATGTGGCTGATTCGCGCCGTGCAGGGCAGGCCCCTGCGGATCGGTCTCTCCACGGGATGGTGGTGGGTCGTGGGCAGCGTGCTGGTGATCTTCAGCGTGGTGCGGAACCTGCCGTTCGGCTCCGCGCTGGCTCCGTGAAGTCCCAGGTAGTGGGACAGGCGCCCACCGGATGTGAGCCCTCGGCCCTCCTCCGGATACCATCGAGGTGGCTGATCCTGATTCATCAACACCGTCCCGGAAGGGGGCCGCTCGCGTGAGTGTGCTCGACGAGATCATCGAAGGTGTGCGCGCCGACCTGGCAGAGCGGCAGGCGCGTGTCAGCCTCGACGAGCTCAAGGAGCGCGCCGCCAAGGCTCCTGCGGCCAAGGACGGCGTCGCCGCACTGCGCGGCGAGGGCGTCAAGGTGATCTGCGAGGTCAAGCGCTCCAGCCCCTCCAAGGGCGCGCTCGCCGCCATCGCCGACCCCGCCGGGCTCGCCGCCGACTACGAGGCGGGTGGCGCGGCCGTCATCTCCGTGCTGACCGAGGAGCGCCGTTTCGGCGGCTCGCTCGCCGACCTCGAGGCCGTGCGCGCCAAGGTCGACATCCCCGTGCTGCGCAAGGACTTCATCGTCACCGCGTACCAGCTGTGGGAGGCGCGTGCCTACGGCGCCGACCTCGTGCTGCTGATCGTCGCCGCGCTCGAGCAGGAGGCCCTGGTCTCCCTGATCGAGCGGGCCGAGTCCATCGGTCTGACCCCGCTGGTCGAGGTGCACGACGAGGAAGAGGCCGAGCGGGCCGTCGACGCCGGCGCGAAGATCATCGGTGTGAACGCGCGTGACCTCAAGACGCTCAAGGTCGACCGCTCCACCTTCGAACGGGTCGCTCCCGAGATTCCGGCGCACATCGTCAAGATCGCCGAGTCCGGTGTGCGCGGCCCGCACGACCTGATCGCCTACGCCAACACAGGCGCCGACGCGGTGCTTGTCGGCGAGTCCCTGGTCACCGGCCGGGACCCCAAGTCTGCCGTTGCCGACCTGGTTGCCGCAGGCGCGCACCCGGCGCTGCGGCACGGGCGGAGCTGAGCCCGACGTGACCGCCGTCCGCCGCCGCACCGGGCCCACGCCGGACCCCGTTGCCCCGCTCGCGGGTACGCCCGCGCACGCGGCGGCGTCCGGAGCGCCCCGCGATCCGTACGCACGGCTCGCCCGCGGCTGCCGGCCGCGGGGCTGCCGCGCACCGGCGCGGCGGGTGCACGGGCGGCGCGTGCGGTACGTGATCGGTGACGAGCCGGGGCAGGTCAACGGCATGCGATGGCGCGTCGCGCCTGCGCGCGTCGGCCGCTAGGCCGTTCCCTGCGGGGGCGTTCTCCCCACCCCGCCCGTTCCCGAACCGGGGCAAGACCGCACTCGCGCAGGGGCAGGGCTGGACCGTCGGCGGCATGGCCAAGGGGGCCGGAATGCTCGCCCCCGGTCTCGCCACCATGCTCGTCG
>NZ_JBEXRZ010000445.1:0-1745 GCF_040613325.1 Streptomyces sp. NPDC006283
GCCGGGGACGAGCCGTACACGGCCGGCCGGTATCTCTGGTTCCACCGGGACTTCGCCGTCGAGGAACGGGTGCCGTTCGACATCGGGATGTTCTGCCCCGCCGGGCCCGTTGACCGCCCCCGCCCCCGGGGCCGCTGCCCCGCCGGGCCCGTTGACCGGCCCCGCCCGCCGGGGCCTGTTGACCGCTCCCGGGGCCCGGTGACCGGGCCGCTGCCCCGCCGGGTCCGTTGGCCGCTCCCTTGCCGGGTTCCGTGGGTGCAGCTCCTGTGGAAGGCGAACTCGTCGACACCGAGCACCCGCGGGGCTCGCTCAGGCACCGGAGGAGGAACCAGCAGCTCCAGCAGTCGCGTCGTCCGGCGGCGAGGTGCATGCGGCGGCACAGCCGTTCGCCGGGCTGCCCACCGAGCTCGACCGCGACCTGGCGGAGCCAGGCCTTCAGACCGGGACTGGAGCGGCGATAGCGCTCGCTCAGCCTGTTGACTGCTCGACGGACGTCCGGCGCCGGCCGGCGGCCCGGTCACAGAAGAACCGCCGGACCCGCGGCCTGAGCAGCAACTTCTTCCCAGACAACGGCTGCTCGGCAAGGGATCGCTCATAGCAGGAATGCACCCGCCGAGCCCGGGCACGGCACCCCGGGTACCTGGGCGGCGGACCGCACGAGGCCGCTACCACCACCGACACATCGGCCGTGAACTCCACGGCTTCCAGCCGCACATCGGCGTCCGGGAAGAGCACATCATCCAGCGAGCAGATCCCCACCAGCAAGACATGTCCTGCCGGAACGTTCCCTCACACGGTTTCTGACCTGGGATTTCAGGGAGCTCCGGTCAGAGCCTGCTACCAAATCCACATCCCGCCGCGGGGGGAAGTCCGGCCGCTCTCGTCGACGCCGACCATGTGGGCCGACTCTGGGCCCATGCTTGATCCGTCGTCCAGGGGAATGACGAGGCGGTGCTCCCCGAAATGCAGGGTGAGGATCCGTTCCGGGTCCTCTTCGCAGCCGTCGACGGTTTCGCCGATGTAGCAGCGCATGAGGTCCAGCGACCCCGGCTGGGGGAATTGCCACGCGGCGCCCCCGTACACGCCCAACGGGTTGCTCAAGGCCCGCAATACCGGCCCATCGAAGTGCAGCTCGACGTAGTCGCGCACGAAGGAGACGGCGCTGACCTCCATGCCCATCAGCTGTTGGAGTCCGCCGTCCGAGTCGCTCGCGATGTTCACGAGCCTCATGCTGCCAGAGGCCGCTGCCGCCCGATCACGCAGCCACCCGATGGCCGACCCGGGATCGGAGCAGCCGACTACCAGTCGACGTCATAGCTTCCCCGGACTCCGGCCAGAGCCAAGCTGCGGGATCGGCATCACCCCTCGCCGGGCCCGGGGCGGGCAGCGTGTGCCTGCTGGGCCGGGCGGCGTGCGGGCTGTGCGCCCGCCCCCGGCACCTGCCCCGCCTCCAACGCACCTGGCCGCAGCCCGTACCGCGTGCCCGGCCTGTGTCTGTGCCGACGCACCGGGCCGCGGCCCGTGCGGCTTTGCCCGCGCGGTGCGCCTGGCCTGAGGCCTCTCGTTTGGATCATGCCGGGCTCGCGGGGTCTGGCACCGCCCCCCCACAGCCTTCGGCGTGGGAGGTGCCCCCACGCCGCGTTGTCGTCGGTCGGCATGGCTCCGCCATGCCTCCTCCCCCTACGCCTTCGGCGTGGGAGGTACCCCCACCTCCGCCTTGCGATCCACGGCACCAGACCCCTCCC
>NZ_JBEXRZ010000446.1:0-1733 GCF_040613325.1 Streptomyces sp. NPDC006283
ACGCCGGGGCGTCCGGCCGCCGTGCTGGGTCGCTCGCGGATGCGGCTGTGCGCCCTCGTTGATGTCAGTCGTAGATGTCAGGACCGGAAGAGCTGGGGGTGCGGACAGAGCTCCAGCGGGTCGTCCGGACGGTCCGCCCACCTCCACCAGACGTGTCGAGCGGGGCACCGCCACAGCGTGCGGCAGGTTCGCGCGCCATCGTCTTCCCGGCCGGACAGGATCAGCCGCCGGCCTTCATCGTCTGGGCGCACTCGGGGCACGGGTGCAGAGTTGTCGACACGGGGCACAACGTAGTTCCGCCCGGACGGGCCTTGAGCTTGGGAATCACCGGGCCGTCACGGAGGGGGTTGACGCTGACCAGCGCAAACGGCCTCTGGTGATTAATCGTGAGGCGTCGCGCTTGAGCTCTTGACCGCTGGGATCCGCTCTTTCTGGCACGGATGTGGCACGGGCTTCCATCCGCTCTGACGGGTAGCGTCACCGACCCCGCACCCGACAACACCGTCACCCGAATGGCCCAACATGACGTGCCACCCATATGGGTGAAGATCAAGCTGGTTAGTGCCCCAACCGAGGCAATCTGTGAAAGGCGAACCAAATGCGCATTCGACGAATCCTCGCCACAGTCTTCGCCACGGCAGCCCTCGCCGGACTCGGCCTCACAGGCGCCGCCACCGCGACCGCCACCGCCGGCAGCGTCACCCCGGCCAGCGTCACCCCGGGTGAGTGTCTGGACGGCGGCGGAACGATCGATCGGTCGACGGCCCCGCTCCCGACCTGCAGAGGCGGTGTGCACAACGGGCAGACGGTCGACTAAACCCCACTAGGGCCCGTTGTGAAAGCGGATCGGCGCCCCGCAGCCACGCGTTGCGGGGCGCTCCCTCGCGAGCGTTCCCCCTCGGCTGACGGGCAGGTCCACAGACTGCCCGATTCGCGACCAGCGTACGGGCCCCGATCTGAACCCCTGGGCGCACAAACGATCGTAGGCGTCCTGGACGTCCTGGGGAACCTCTTGGCTGATCATGAAGCCCTGGGCCGGATAGATCAGCAGGCGCTGAAGCGCTCCAACCAGCATGTCCACGACGAGGCGAGCGTCGCCGATTGAGTCGGTGTAGGCCTCCATGGTCATGGGCGCTGAAGCGCTCACGACCTCGACCTCCGGCCACAACTTGCGCGCCGTGGCGTAGGCCCCGCGTTCCTCGTATGGCTTGCTGACGAGCAGCACGGACGACACCAAGACCCCTCGCTTCTCCAGCAGCGCACGCGAGAAGCGGATGTTCTCCCCGGTGTTTTGGGCCTGCGGCTCCACGAGGATTGCAGCCCCGCCCATGCTCCGTCGCCATCAGCTTGGGCAGCCACGACCTCGGCGTCGCCGAGGTGACCGCGGAGCTGTATCAGCGCGGCATGGCGCCGCTGGTCGTCTTTACCGGAGCCACGAGCAAAACCACGCGTGACCGGATGCCGCGCGGTGAAGCTGAGCACTACCGCGAGCATGCCATCGAGCTGGGCGTCCCCGACGAGGTAGTTCCAGAGGCGTTGGGCGTCCTCGAGGACTGCGGCCGGCAGAGTCACGAGTCGCCGTCCTTCGGCTGTGCGGAGTCCGGGACCTTGAAGTCGTACTCCCAGGCGAATCGCAACGCGGCGTGAACGCCAATGGCGAACTCGACTACGGTCCCGTCGGCCGTGCGCGTCGTGCGGTGCAACTCCATGACGGGCTCTCCCGCCGGGAGCTG
>NZ_JBEXRZ010000447.1:0-1710 GCF_040613325.1 Streptomyces sp. NPDC006283
ACCTGGCCCATCTCCCCAGGTGTCACACACCATCAACGCGCCTGCCAACACAAAGACACGCCGTTCGCGAATACACCTGACCAAGCCCTACTAGTTACACGTTATCGGCTGCGTACAGCGGCCAGAGACGCTGAACCGGACCAGGCCCTCACTGCGCTCAGCAAGGCGCGCGCATCAGCATGCATGCGATGCAGCCGGTCCCCTGACCACATTCAATGTCCAGGCTGAGTGGTACTGGGTATGAGTTGCTCAGGGCTTTCGTGCTGTCGAAGGGTGTTCTGGAGTTCACCAATCTTCCGGCCCCTTCAGGACAGACCGTGGCTTCCCTGGCTTCCACCACGCCTCCCGACACTTGGGTGCGCCGGCGACGTATCCGAGCGGGTACAGGTGCACGTCAGCGACGGCGGCCCCCAGCCCGGCTCTTCCTTTGGGTAGCCACCCCGGCTGGTCGACGATCTTCGCCGTCTCCTCGACCGTATCGATACCGGCCCAGCCGCCACACGCGAGCGGAGCCACGGTGTGGACGAAACGTCGAGGGCTGGCAGCTCCGCCGTGTGGAGCATTCGCCACGCTCACCCCACCTACCGCTACTGAGGAACCTGATGCTGCCCCATCTGCCCTACGCCGACGCCGTCCACGTCGCTCTCGTCAACGCTGGCATTGCCCCGGACACGCTTACCGTGAGCGCTCCCGATTCCGAAGGCCACCGCAAGTTGATCGCCGTCTTCTCCTGGGCCGACATCACGCTGCGCTGGTCATCGGACAGCGGTTGGCGCCACGAGGCACCGCACCGCGGCGGCCCCCTGCCCCTAAACCCGTTTGCCGCCCCGGCCGCGGTGGTCACCACGGTGGCGCTCCTAGCCGACGGTCACCCACCGATCGCGTACCGCGAACGGTGGGCCGGTGCCCGCTCCCTTGCCGTCGCCATCGGCGACTGGGAGCAGAGCTTCTCGTGCCCGCCCTTGCAGACCCGGAGGATTATGGCCTTCTTCTCGTAGCTGCAGTCGTGACCAGAGGGCCTGGTACTTCGCTACCTCAATGCGGTCTCACGCGACATGCTGTGGGTCGAGGAAATGCCCCAGATTTCACGGCCGAACGGTACCGGATTAGAGAAGTCAGGCGTTGTCCCTCAATACGGGAGTTATCGTCCTTGCGAGTCCGCAGACCGGCTGCTCCCCATCTTGTTCTCTGCGCGACTCGATCTTCGTGCGTAGACGCGCTGAGCGGGAGTGGTTGCGACGGGGACTCTCAAGGGTGACGATCGGGATTGTTACCCTTCGAACCCGCAGGTTTGACCTGTCGCGCTGGCTATCATGTGAACTTGTTCCGCTTTGACGGACACCATTGGTGTGGTGGTCAGGCTGGGAATGGGGTCTCGTATTCGGCGGGACGGCGGTAGCCGAGGCTGCTGTGCAGCCGGTGCAAGTTGTACCAGCCCTCGATGAAATCGAAGATGGCGGTGCGGGGGACGGTCTTGCTGGGCCAGACGACTGTGTCGAGGAGCTCGCGCCTTGATGGTGGCGAAGAACGATTCGTCGAGCGCGTTGTCCCCGCACTGCCCGGTGCGGCCGACCGACAGCGGACTCCGAACTCCTCGACCAGGAGGGCGAATTTACGGCTGGTGTACTGGCAGCCGCGGTCCGAATGGAAAGTCACCGGACGGAGGGGGGACGTTGTCGACAAGCGGCCTCGATGGCGTCGGTGACCCGG
>NZ_JBEXRZ010000448.1:0-1702 GCF_040613325.1 Streptomyces sp. NPDC006283
CGGCGGGACGAGGGGGGGGGGGGGGGGGGGGGTGTGGGGGGGGGGGTCCGGGGCGGCGCGGCGCGGGCCGCCGGCCCCCCCCCCCACGTACGCGGTGACCTCGTCGCGCTCGTCGGCGAGCGAGTGGGCGAGGGTGACGGCCTGGCGGTCGAGTCCGGCGAGGGTGACGAGCCGCTGGGACTCGGTCAGCTCCGCGGAGGTGGCGAGGATGCCGGGCGTGCCGGCCGCCACGACGACGAGGCCGACCACGGCGACGCCGGCGACCAGCCGGTTGCGCACCCGCCGGGGCCGCCCTGCCGGTGCCTGCTCAGCAGGGCCGTCGGCGGTGTGCCCGTCCTGTGTCCGTGGTGCCGGGGTCTCCTGGGGGGTGGCCAGGGCCTGGGGGTCTCCCGGGGTTCCAGTGGGCCTGCCGCCTTTGCCCCGAGGCCGCTTCTTCTGCACCGGTGCTCGCAATCTTGCTTGACTCGTCCACCCATGAAGCAGAGATGACGACCGGTCACACACGTAAGCCCCACCCCTGGTACGGCTTCCGACCATTCCAGCGCTTTTGGGAGGGAGGCGTGCATCGGCCGCTCCGCCACCCGAACGAGTGAACAACACTCAGGAGTTGGGGAACAACTCCCAGGAGCGCGCGTACGGCCCCTCCAGGACCCCCGGGTTGGACCTTCCGGCCACCCTTTGGCAGGATGCGCGCCCGCACCTTCGCACAGCGCGCCATTCCGGGCGAAGCACCCGTCTGACCTGCTGGTACGTACCGATTGCCGGTGCGCGGGGACCTTGTGAAGGTCTCATGCAGACTGGCTTCATGCGTATCGAACTCGCCACCTCCCCCGGCTCGCCCGAACGCCCCAACGAGGACTGGGTGTCCGTGGCCCTGCCTGCCTCGGGCCAGGGCGGAACGGTGGTGGCGCTGGACGGCGTCACGCCTCCCTCCGGCGACGCGGGATGCGTGCACGGCGTGCCGTGGTTCACCGCCCGGCTCGGGGGCGCACTGGTCGAACTGTCCGGTTCGCGGCGCGATCTCACACTTCGAGAGGTCCTCGCGGAGTCAATCCGGCGCACCGCGGACGCCCACCGCGACACCTGTGACCTTTCTCACGTTCGCACGCCGCAGGCGACCGTGGTCCTGGCGCGTTGGGGCGGGCCGGAGGAGGAGGTCGAGTATCTGGTCCTGTCCGACTCCACCCTGCTTCTGGAGTCACCGGAGGGCACGGTCGGCGCGGTGCTCGACGACCGTCTGGACCGCCTGCCGCGCGAGGCGCTGCGCACCCATGCGTCGGCCGACGCGCTGCGGAACACGGAGGGCGGGTTCTTCACTGCGGCGGCCGATCCGTCGGTAGCGCTGCGCGCGGTCGCGGGCAGCGTTCCACGGGAGCGGGTGCGCGCCCTGGCCGCACTGACGGACGGCGCGTCCCGCTGGGTCGACATGTTCGCCGAGGGCGACTGGCGAGAGTGCGTTGCGCTGCTGCGCAAGCAGGGAACGCAGGGGCTGATCGACCGGGTGCGGGATCTGGAGACCGCGGCGAAGGCCCGTACGGCGGTGATCCGGTGGAAGCTCCACGACGACGCGTCGGCGGTCTTCGCCGAGCTGTGACGCGGGCGCGCCGGCCGACGGCCTGTCGGTCATCAACACCGAGTACTCGGCCACTTCCTTCCGCGTCACCCGAACCACCATCGGGCCACGTAACTTCCTCGGCAACAA
>NZ_JBEXRZ010000449.1:0-1671 GCF_040613325.1 Streptomyces sp. NPDC006283
TGGCTGGTTCTGCACAAGATGGAGCAGGGCGGTCAGGCATCTGGTCAACGGAAAGTGGCAGGGAGGCTGGACACCGGTCAAAAAAGCCCCGCAGCCCGCGTTTTCATCCGTTAGCCAGAGTGACCCCGCTCAGCAGAACCAGCAGGCTGCCTCGCGTTCGTCCAGCAACTTCACCTGGACTGGTGACCATTACGAGTACACGGGCCCCAAGGACCCCCACTGGACCTGGACGGGCAAGGGCGGGGGCGGCGGGTGGACGTACAACCCCAACCTGGCTGGCACACAGCAGCAAGGGGGGCAACAGGGGCAGGCGCAGCACGATAGCGTGCAGCCTTCCGGGCAGGGCCAGCTGGGTGGTGCATCGGACCCGTCAGGCGGGCAGCAGGCGCAAGGCCAGGCTCAGCAGGCTGCGGCGGTAACCCCGGCTCACGGTAGTGGTCAGGCGGCCCGTAGTCCGGTCGGGCGGACCGGCCAGGATCCTGCCGGTATCAGCACGACTGGCTCGGGTGCCGCCGATGCCGCTGCTACTGTCGGCGGTCAGCAGACGGCCGGTGCTTCCACGTCCCAGTCGCAGGAGTGGCATGGCCAGCAGGGCGGCTGGCAAGGGGACTGGCATCTGGTCAACGGAAAGTGGCAGGGAGGCTGGACACCGGTCCACAAAACCCCACAGCCCACGTTTTCATCCGCTAGCCAGAGTGACCCCGCTCAGCAGAACCAGCAGGCTGCCTTGGGTTCGTCCAGCAACTTCGCCTGGACCGGTGCTGCCGACAGCGGACCGGCACAGCCCCCCGTATCTGACGTGCAGACTGCAACTCCCACCGCCACACACGAACAGAGCCCGACCGGAAATGACACGGCCGGAAATGACACGCCAACCGGCTCGACTGAGTCTCCCGGCAAGTGGGAGGCAACGCTTAACCGCGGCGCCAAGGCTATCAACGACATCGTGCACGGTAACCCCTCCGGCCACGGCATCAACAGCCCGACCGGCCAGATCAACGGCAACCATGGCCAGATCCAGGACTACAGCCACAGCGCCGGTCAAAACCAGAATCAGAACACCCCCGCCACCAGCAACGACGTCACCGGTACCACACTTAGCAACCCCAGCGGAAACCTGCCGGCTGATGTCTTTGACGCCGGCGCCGGCAACCCTACTGGCTCGGGCGACATCACAAGCGATAGCACCGGTTCGACCGGCGAGACCGGCGGCGGAGGCTCCTGGGGAAGCAACGACTACAGCAGCGGTAACGGCATCGGCGACTCCGGCGGCGGAGGCGTGTGGTGAGCCCCCTCACCACTGTCCGCTCGTGAATGCGAGGCTGCCGGATATGCCGCCCCCCGCACGGCCCTCACAGCCGGTGTTGCGATGGGAGTGCACGATGGCCCTGTCCCAGCATGACCTACTGCGGCTGCTTGAGTCACTACGCGTCGTCCGATGGAATCGAGCTCGTTCGCAGTGTGGTCGAGCGGATGCTGCAGGAACTGACCGAGGCCGAGGCCACCGCGCGCATCGGTGCCGAGTGGAACGAGTGTCGCTGCTCTCGTAAGACTGACCCCTGGTGATCCCGCAGCATTACGACCTCGTGCGTGATTGGCATGGGGCCGTGTCGGGGTAGCGGCTGGTGTTGTGATCACGTCTGCGTGGCGGGCAGTGCGAGTGTTTTGTTG
>NZ_JBEXRZ010000450.1:0-1666 GCF_040613325.1 Streptomyces sp. NPDC006283
CGGCCAGACCGGGTCGTCGGCGAGGGGCGGTGCGCCGTGGGAGAGATAGAGCGCCGGCATGCGCTCAGCGGCGGGGGTGGCATTCATGTGACGACACTCGGCGTGACACCGGGCGAGCACCTCCCTGGCGAGCTGGCGGTACGCGGCGGCGCCGACGGAGTTCGAGGCGTACGTCGTGATGGGCTCGCCGGCGACCGTGGTCTCGGGGAAGCGGACGGTCCGGCCGATCACCGTGTGGTACAC
Source organism: Streptomyces sp. NPDC006283 (assembly GCF_040613325.1). Classification (NCBI taxonomy): domain Bacteria; kingdom Bacillati; phylum Actinomycetota; class Actinomycetes; order Kitasatosporales; family Streptomycetaceae; genus Streptomyces; species Streptomyces sp. NPDC006283. Next base: position 244 of record NZ_JBEXRZ010000450.1, read on the forward strand.
GTGGTCGTCGAACGCCTCGACGACCCGCGCCAGCACCTCGCGGCTGTGCACGGTCCGCGAGTCGTACATGGTGGCGAGGATGCCGTCGAGCTCCAGCTCGGGGTTGAGCCGCTCCTGGACCTTCTCGATCGTCTCGGTGAGCAGTGCCACTCCGCGCAGCGCGAAGAACTCGCACTCGAGCGGCACTATCACCTTGTGCGCCGCGGTCAGCGCGTTGACGGTGAGCAGACCGAGCGACGGCTGACAGTCGATCACGATGTAGTCGTAGTCGGACATCAGCGGTTTCAGTGCGCGCTGCAGCGTCGACTCACGCGCGACCTCGCTCACCAACTGCACTTCCGCGGCGGAGAGGTCGATGTTGCTCGGCAGCAAATCCATGTTGGGCACGGCGGTCTTGAGGAGGACCTCGTCGGCCGACATGCCGCGTTCCATGAGGAGGTTGTAGACCGTCAGGTCCAGCTCCATGGGGTTGACGCCGAGACCTACGGACAGAGCGCCCTGCGGGTCGAAGTCGACGAGCAGCACGCGTCGTCCGTACTCGGCGAGCGCGGCGCCCAGGTTGATGGTCGACGTCGTCTTGCCGACGCCGCCCTTCTGGTTGCACATCGCGATGATCTTCGCGGGGCCGTGGTCGGTCAGCGGGCCCGGGATCGGGAAGTACGGCAGCGGGCGTCCGGTGGGGCCGATCCTCTCGCGGCGCTGGCGGGCAGCGTCGGGCGCGAGGGTGGCCGCGTACTCGGGATCGGGCTCGTACTCGGCATCGGGGTCGTAGAAGTGCCCCTCGGGGACTTCCTCGTAGGCGGCGAAGTGGGTGGACTCTCGGCCACTCTCGTTGCCGGCCGTGGCGTTCACGTGTTGGCCGTCCATCGTCTTCATCGTGTGGGCTGTCGTCATGTGCGTCGTGTGCTGGTGCGTCGCGAAGGGGCGGACAGCGACGGAGCCGACAGCCTCGAGACCGGACGAAGGGCCGCGGCCCGTCGCTGGGGGCGCCTCCCCCACGCCTCCAGGGCGCAGGGAGGGAGCTCCTGGTCGGGCACCCCCGGGAGTAAATGTCGACTCATTCACAAGTCGTCTTACCTCCTTGGATGTGACCAGGAAACTTATCGATAGGTCAGCGTGGCACCATGCCGACGATTGGCGACTCTATGGCGTGTCACCGGTCCGCAGCAACACAATCCGCCGGACCCGGCCCGATGTGTCGGCAATCGAACACCCCGCTGTCAAGGGCGCACAGGCTTCCTCGTGTGCCTCCGTCCGCACGTTTCAGGGGTGCGCGAAACGGTTAAAGGGTTACGTTCGAGGCGAGTTGACCGAGAGCCGCAAAGCGGGCGGACACGAGTCCGGCCACAGCTGTGAGAGCCCCTCCTGTTCGGTTCGTGGCCAAGAACGGAGATACTAGGGGCGGGCATCGACGACGCCGCGC
>NZ_JBEXRZ010000451.1:0-1652 GCF_040613325.1 Streptomyces sp. NPDC006283
GATCTGGGCAAACACTTCGCTGAGCGCGAGTTACACCTCCGTACGTGACTTCCACAACGGACCGCCGCTCACACCGGGGTCACGCCTGTGTCACTCGACGACCTTCAGCAGCTTGTTCGGTGTGCCCGCGCTCGGGTTGGTGATCTTGTCGGCCGTGGCGCCCTCGGTGAGGGCCGTGGCGACCTGCTCCGGGGTCGCGTCCTGGTGGCCGGCGAGGTAGACCGCCGCGGCGCCGACGACGTGCGGGGTCGCCATCGAGGTGCCGGAGATGGTCTTGGTGCCCTCGTCGCTGTCGTTCCACGCCGAGGTGATGTCGGAGCCGGGTGCGTAGATGTCCACGATCGCACCGAAGTTGGAGAAGTCCGACTGGGCGTCCTCCTTGGTGGAGGAGGCGACGGTGATGGCTTCCTGAACCCTCGACGGAGAGCCCTGGCTCGCGTCGGAGGACTCGTTGCCGGCCGCGACGCCGAAGGTGACGCCGGCGGCGATGGCCTTGCGGACGGCCTCGTCGAGAGCCTCGTCGGCGCCACCGCCGAGGCTCATGTTGGCGACGGACGGGCCCTGGTGGTTCTGGGTGACCCAGTCGATGCCCGCGACGACCTGCTCGGTGGTGCCGGAGCCGTTGTCGTCGAGGACACGCACGGCGACGATCTTCGCCTTCTTGGCGACGCCGTGCGCCGCGCCCGCGATGGTGCCGGCGACGTGCGTGCCGTGGCCGTTGCCGTCGTCGGCGGACTCGTCATTGTCCACGGCGTCGAAGCCGTGCGTGGCGCGACCCTCGAAGTCCTTGTGGGATATGCGGACTCCGGTGTCGATCACGTACGCGGTCACGCCCTCACCGGCGCTGTCCGGGTAGGTGTACTTGCTGTCGCCGGCCGTGTCGGCCTGGTCGACCCGGTCCAGGCCCCAGGACGGGGGGTTGTCCTGGGTCGCGTTGATGGTGAACTTCTTGTTCTGCACGACCTTGGCGACGGCCGGGTCGGCGGCGAGACGCTTGGCCTCCGTCTCGGAGAGACCGCTGGCGGAGAAGCCGTTGATGGCGGAGCTGTAGTTGCGCTGCAGCGTGCCGCCGTACTCCTTGGCCAGGCCCTTCTTGTCGGCCTTCTCGTCCAGCATCACGATGTAGCTGCCGGCGACGGCGCCCTTGGCGTTCGCGCCGTAGATCTTGCCCTCGGCGGGAGCGGCGGCTCCGGCGAAGGACGTGTTGAGCAACGTGACGCCGGCTGCGGCGGCCACGGCGGTGATGGCTGCGGTGAGCTTGATCCTGCTCGCGCGCTTGTGAGTTGCCATGAAGAGGGGTCTCCTCGTCAATTTTTGTGGGGGGATCCGCCCACGGACGGAATTTCTCCGGGGGCTGGCTCGAAACCCTGACCGATTGACGCGCCCAGATCAAGACCTTCATACGGCTGTGACTTAGAAAACAAGGTTTCGCAATAAGAAATCGGCCAGGGCGACCCAAGTCGGGCACCGACCCCAACCGCCTTACTCAGTACGGCGCTTGCGCCCCACTTCCGAGGCTTGCGCCCTCTCCACGAAAGGAGGCCGCGCCCCTGCGCACATCTCCGCTGGACAGGGGGGACGACCTGAATACGCCCCTCATTTCGACGCGGATCCGGCGCCCGTGCGCAGAAGGAACACACACATGCCCCACG
>NZ_JBEXRZ010000452.1:0-1648 GCF_040613325.1 Streptomyces sp. NPDC006283
CCTGCGCCAGATCCAGCACTGCAGTCAGATCGTCGACGGATGCCTCACCGCGACCGGCCTCACACTGACGACACCACGCTTACAACCTCAGTAACCGGTCCAAGGCCGCCGACCAGGACCCGGCCCAGTGGCTCCCCCGCCAGCCACCGACCAGTACTGCCGCTACATCAGCGAGTAGATCGGCACCAAGCGCCGCTGGGGCCTCACAGTCGACAAGTTCGAACTTGAAGCGCGCTCAAGACCTTCACCGAGCCCCTGCGAGGACACCGTCATCGACCACTAGCCCGCCCAGTAGGCGCTCGGCACTCGCGCTCGTGCGGCGGTGCCCGCTGCTTCACGGGCGCGTTGGTCAACACGTGACAACTTACGAGCTGGGGATCGAGGGCGGCCCGCTGGACGGCGGGGCGGTGACCGTGGACGCCGACGAAGACGGCCTACCTCCCTACCGGCAGTGCTGGAACGGCGCCGTGTACGTACGCGAGCCCTTCGGACTCGGACCGCACGACCCGATTTCGCACGCCTGGCCGGTCACTGGGTCGGTGGCGGTGAGCCGGGACATGCGGGGCGCCACCTCGATTACCGTGATCTGCCAGTCCCGGGCGGTCAGCTCCCGAGCGAGGTGCGCGGTAATGACGTTGAGACCGGCCGGGTCGGTCGTGGCGAAGTCCAGGTCCTGACTGATCCGCGACACCAGCTCATGCGCTTGGACCGCGTACCCGCCCGCGAGCACCAGACCGTATCGGGCTCCGGCCTGGAGCGCGTCAGGCATGAAGAGTCGCTGCGCGGGCGGGTCTAGCGGAGTGGCCCACGACACGGATGCTGCCTGCGGAACCGTCGGCAGGGTTGCTCGATCCTTTCTGGCCGAGGCTCGGATTGCGCCGTCTTGTAGTGGACGGATGCCCGTTCCGACGCTGTGGAGGTCGTGGCATCTCTGCACACGGGTCGAGTTTGGGCAGCACTTGGCGATCAAAGGGCCAGAAGAAAGTCGATGCGAACTAACACCGGTCAGGTGGCCCCCTGGTCGGCGCTGGAGTGATGGCTGGCATCAAGGGGTGTGAAGGATCGGCGAAGTAGGTTCGTGTCTCTGGCCTCATATGAGGAGCGTTCCAGGTCACGGCTCATGAGGGAGGGTCACTTTGAGATCCGAGCGCAAGCTAGAACGCAAGGCGCCGATTCTGTCGCCTGACGACCACTGGGGGCAAGGCGCAAGGCCGGTCAACCCGGGGCAGAGGAGCGTCGCTCCCTTTTAGCCGAGCCCTCGCCGGTCACGACGGGGGCTCGGCCGCTGGGTCGGTCGACTGAGCCTTTTCAACCCGCCCACCGATCCGAGTGACGCACCTACCCGGTCGCCCCAGGTCAGTGCCTTTCGGACTCCTGGTCTGAAGCTCAAGTTGAAAGGGCTCACTGAGGCATGGTCGCTGACGGTGGACACCGTGTTGCGGGCTGCCGGAGTAGTCGTTGGGCTGGGCATTGCTGTGTTCCTGGCGGATCGGGTTCTGCTGGCAATGGAGGCCCGGGGCTGGATCTACTGGCGCAGGACCAAGAGCCTGTCGTCCATCGGTGTCGACCTCATCCAGGATAGTGACCCCGGAGCCCAGGCCGTCAAACGCGCCATGGAAAGGGAACGCGTGCGCAAAGAACGTCAGGC
>NZ_JBEXRZ010000453.1:0-1640 GCF_040613325.1 Streptomyces sp. NPDC006283
GACGAACGCGGACGACTTCTGTTCTGCGGCGAGGTACGAGCGGGATCAGTTGCCGACATCACCCAAGCCCGGGATGCCGGCCTGGTCGACCTCCTGGCCGACACCATCGACCTGCAGATCCTCGCCGACGCCGGTGTGTTGAGTGAAGTCACCATGCCAACGACCAAGGGCCCTGCCACGTCACTTCCCCATCCCTCTGACCAGCCCCTTTCACCCTTCAAGGACGGGATGAAAAGGGTTCACTGATCTTCTGGCAGGCCGGGGACTTGTCGAATGCGGCCTTGAGCTTCGGGTTAGTCCGGAAATCCTTTGCCGGACCCCCGTACGCGCTGAACTTGCTCAGACCCTTGCCCGCCAGTGCCAGCGCCGCCGAAAGCGACTCCGCATCCGTTACCTTCGCGGCCTCAAGGTCGTGTCTGGCCTCTTCCACCGCACTGCTGGTCTGCTTGAGCGAGGCCATCGCCGCATCGTACGACGCCTTGCCGCCGTGCACCGGAGGAGCGCCGTCCCGCTTCATGTCCCCTGCCAGCTTGTGCATCTGGGTGGCGACCTGGGTCAGGAACCTAGCCACGGCCTTCTGGGTCGGCCGTGGGGCGTGCAGGTCGACGGCTGGCATCGTGATCTTGCTGCCGTTGTCCGCGAGGTGATCGCAGAGCCTTCCGGCCCAGGTTACCTCCGGAGGCTTTGCGTTCCCCGACCCGCAGCCCGCCATCGCGAGTGAGGCCACCAGGCCTAGCAGTACACTCGCCGTCAGCCGCCGCCTCGCTCCTTGGTTGTTCGCCGATATCGTCATCATCGTCCTCTTTCTTCGGGCTGATGGAAGTAACGGATGGTGTGACTTTGGTCGGAGTGGTTACCGGAGGTCCGCGCACTGTGAAGTGCGTGGCCCCCCGGCCACCCGTGGCAGTCACCTGAGGAGCCCGGTTGCCGTTCGGCTACCCGCCTATCGACGTCCAACTGAACGGCAACCGCCCTTCACGCCGTGACCAGCGAAGGAGATTGTGACGCAGGCTCTCAGCTCTTCTTGGGGGTGAGGGTCGCGCTGATGATGTTGCCTGGACCGGCGGTGTATCTGCTGATGATGTCGTTGAAGATGCCGCAGCCCTGCAGTGGGGCTAATTCGTACTCACCCACGATCTCCCCGCCCTTCAGAGGGTCGAAGGAGGGACCGGTGGACGTGAGCGTGATGGCGGAGGGCTTGGCGGTCTGGCACTTGTCGCCACCGCCGATCGGCAGCCCGAAGATGCTGATCTGAGGCAGCTTGACAATCATGTTCGAGTTGCTGACCAGTTTTCCGTCCTCGAGTGAACCGGTGGTCCTTCCTACCGGGGTGTATGTGATCTTGGCGTTGGCCTTCAATATTCCAAGAATGTTGAAATTGCCCTCGGTCGGGTTCAGCGTCAGATCGCCCTCGTAGGTCCCGCTGTTGAGGTCGAAGTCGACGTCGATGCCGCCGTTCAGCTTCGCCGAACCGTTGGCGGCTTTGACTTTGGACGACCCGTCGAGGTTGAAGGGGTACTTGATGGTGCCGCTGGTGTCCGACCCGCCGGACGTGCCGCTGGTGTCCGACCCGCCGGACGTGCCGCCCCCCGTCGTGCCGGGTGCCGCCCGTAGAGCCACCGCTGCCGGTGATCTCGATC
>NZ_JBEXRZ010000454.1:0-1625 GCF_040613325.1 Streptomyces sp. NPDC006283
GCCTGCGCCAGATCCAGCACTGCAGTCAGATCGTCGACGGATGCCTCACCGCGACCGGCCTCACACTGACGACACCACGCTTACAACCTCAGTAGTGCCAACCCCGCCCAGCTGACGACTGCCCTGCGTGAGGAGGCGGACCTGGAAGCTCGGGTCAGCTTGACGGCGCCGGGACTGGTAGGCCCGCATGTTGGGGTGTCGCGTATTCGCGGCTGATGCCCACGAGCCATGACGCTGGGCAAGAGGTCAGGCCGGTTGGTTGTGGTCTCGATGGTGGCGTCCAGGACGCGACGCAGGGAGCGGGTGCGGAAGTAGGAGGAGACGCAGGTGTAGATCGCGGTGGTGGAGGCGTGGTCGTGGCCGACCTGCTGTTGGACGAACAGCGGGTCGTGTCCGTCCTCGATCAGGTGGGTGATGTAGGACCTGCGCAGCGAGTGGAACTCCAGCGCGGGGTCCAGGCCGGCGGCGTCCCGATAGGCGGCGAAGCGGATTCCAGGCGCTGGAGCCCGATCCGCGGGGCGCTCGGACGGCCAGAGGGCCCGGCTGGTCGAATGGCGCGTCCCGGGCCGCACCTCGCTGATCCATTCCTCGATCGTGCCGGGTGTCCAGTGCCAGACGGTGAGCACGCTGCGACGCTTGGGCGGCGACCTCTTCTTGACCTTGCCGTAGCGGACCAGCAGGGTGCCGAACTCACCGAACTCCCGGCCCTCCGGATTTCGACGAAGTCCGTGAGATCCAGCATCCGGGTCTCATTGCGGCGCAGCCCGTAGGCGTACGCGACCTTGAACAAGACGGCGTCCCGGAAGGCCGACAGCCAGCCCTTGCGGCCCTTGCCGCGAACGCGCAAGACCTCCTCGTCGGCATGATCGAAGAACGCTTCCAGCTCGGGCCGGGTGAAGGCCCGTCGTTCCGGCTCGCCCTCGGCTTCGCCAGCATGCGTTGCAGCATTCCAGTTGTAAACCACCTGGACCGGGTGAGTGCCGAAGTACCGCAGGCACTCGTCGCTCCAGCCGTAGGCTGGGTTGGTCAGGAAGTCGCAGAACTGCCGTACAGAACCTTGGTAGTTGGCAGGGTGGAGCGGACGCAGCCGTGCACAGCCCGCAGATCGGCTGACCATTCGTCGACGTGCTGCGGCGTCCACTGCCCGGCATCGCATCGGCATGCCGGGTGAAGGCCCGACCGTGCGTTCCTGGTCGTTGACGTACCCCCAGTGAGAGATTCCGGGCCACCTGCTGATTGCGCCAGCCCTTGATCATCGCCTCGAAGACTTGCTCGTCCGGCCGCAGCAACGGCAGGCCGTCGATCAGGTGCAGCCGAGCAGACCCTGGAACGAGACCGTCCCCACCCATCCGTCATCACTCTCCGTCTATCGCATCTGACGCGAGAATTTCGCATCGGATGCGACTCGGGCTTGATCCGCTTTGCCGGACATCCGAGGTCAGGGTCCGTCCCCGGGAGGATGTCCATCATGAAGAGCATGGGGAAGAAGAAGCCTCGCCGCTCGTTCACGTCGGAGTTCAAGGCCGAGATCGACGCTCGGCGCGTCCATGCCGTCCTGCAACGAGAGGGCCAGGAGTGCGGACGCCGCCGAGTCGCCGGGTTGATGCGGGCCGCCGGCATGCAGG
>NZ_JBEXRZ010000455.1:0-1614 GCF_040613325.1 Streptomyces sp. NPDC006283
GGCATCCGGTTCGACGACACCGGCACCGTGGTCAATTCGACGGCCCCGGCGCGCACGGCGGCACCGAGCAGGGCGACCTGTACGGCCGGATCGCGGTCTCGCTGACGGCGCTCGCCTTCCTGCTGGAGGCGGCCGGAGTCACCGCTCGAGCCCTGTCGGTGCAGCGCGCTCCGTGGGGCAACATGTACGAGTTCTCCACGACCTTCTCGACCGTCGTCGTGGGTGTGTACCTGGCGCTCCTGATCGCGAAGAAGAACGTCCGCTGGGCCGGTCTGCCCCTGGTCACCACCGTGCTGCTCGACCTCGGTATCGCGGTGACCTGGCTCTACACCGAGAGCGACCAGCTGGTCCCCGCCCTGGACTCGTACTGGCTGTGGATCCACGTCTCCACCGCCATCTTCTGCGGCGCGGTCTTCTACCTCGGCGCCGTCGGCACCGTGCTCTACCTGTTCCGTGACTCCTACGAGAACAAGCTGGCCAAGGGCGGCAAGCCCGGCCGGTTCGCCACCTCGGTCCTGGAACGGCTGCCCGCCTCCGCCTCGCTCGACAAGTTCGCGTACCGCGTCAACGCGGCCGTGTTCCCGCTGTGGACGTTCACGATCATCGCGGGCGCGATCTGGGCCGGCGACGCGTGGGGCCGCTACTGGGGCTGGGACGCCAAGGAGGTCTGGTCGTTCATCACCTGGGTCGCCTACGCGGCCTACCTGCACGCCCGCGCGACCGCCGGCTGGAAGGGCCGCAAGGCGGCCTACCTGGCGCTGATCGCCTTCGCCTGCTGGCTGTTCAACTACTACGGCGTGAACATGTTCGTGAACAGCCTGCACTCGTACGCGGGCGTCGAGTGAGGTAGCGCCCGCGCCATCGAAGGGTGACGCTGGATGCATGCACATGCACGACGTGATCCCCAGGGGCACCGCCGAATCCCGTGACGACGGTACTCACCTGCTGCGGTTCGAGCTGCGTCTGCCGCATCCGGTGATCCGGCTGTGGGCCGCCGTCGCCACGCCCGAGGGCCTGCCGAGCTGGCTCTGCGCCGCCGACGTTCTCGAACCGAGAGTCGGCGGCGCGGTCACGCTGCGCTGGCTCAACGCGGACGCGGAGGGGCGCCACACGGTCGCCGAAGGGCATGTCACCGCATGGGACGCGGAGCGCGTCGCCGAGTACACGGTCTCGGTCCACGGCCGCATCCGCTTCCACCTCGAGCCGCACGGCGACAACGGCACCGTGCTCCGCTTCACCAACGAACTCCGATGCGACGACGAGGTGCTCCTCGACTGCCTGGCCGGCTGGCACAACCACTTCGAGCTGCTCGCGGACGCCCTGGAGGGGCGGCCCACGACCGACTGGGAGACCTGGACGCCGACCCGCTGGCAGCAGCTGCGGGACACGTACGCCACGGCGTAGGGCCTCTCGTTCGGATCATGCCGGGCTCGTGGGCCCTGGCACCGCGCCGGCCCCCACGGCCTTCGGCGTGGGAGGTGCCCCCACGCCGCGTTGTCGTCGGTCGGCATGGCTCCGCCATGCCTCCTCCCCCTACGCCTTCGGCGTTGGAGGTACCCCCACCTCCGCCTTGCGATCCACGGCACCAGACCCCTCCCCCTACGCCCTGCGGGC
>NZ_JBEXRZ010000456.1:0-1613 GCF_040613325.1 Streptomyces sp. NPDC006283
GCCGCGCTGTTGGGTGAGGGGGTGGCCGGCCGTTGTGGCCGGCCACCGCCTCGGGCAACCATGACTGAATCCCACCCGATCGTTGGCCAAGTTTGAAAGGCTCCCTATCTTAGCTGCCCAGGTCGATGGTTGAGCACGGCCGGAACAACCGGGAATGCCATATTTCGCCCGGGTTGCAGTGCATCGGAACCCCCGGAACGCCTGACAGACCCTCACCAAAAAACTCTGTGAATTGATAGCCGCTCAGCCCCGGCATAACATTTCCAGCCCAACAGTCCTACCTCGTTGGAACTCTGACGCCCCGCAAACATCACATCACCGAGCAGAGCCGCTTTTGCGATCAAGGAAATCGGCCCGCATCACCCGCGAACACGCCCCCATGGTTTGACAGTCCAGCCGGGGGCGATATCGTCTAAAACTGCTACCAGCGGTAACCTGCCGACTGGTGGTCGCGGCGAGAACGCCTCCCTCGCTGGCCGCGGGAGAGGGAGACAAGAGGAACCACCGCATGGATTTCCTGCGCCGTCGGCGTCCGCAAAGAGTAACCAGGCCCACAGGCCAGCGCCGAATGGCGTGGAGGTATGAAGCTCCCCGCGTGCCCAATTCATCAGTGATGAACCAATCTTGATCCTTCCTCCGGTCAAACGGATGGACGGATTCGACACAAGGAGCAGGAAACGTGGCAGGACGTCATAAGAAGGCGCGTCGAGAGCTGACATCGACGCAGAAGCGGGTGCTGCGGGGCAGTTTCGTGGCGGCCCCCCTTACTGCAGGCCTGTTGGCCAGTGCGACAGACGCATCTGCCGATGTCAACCCGTACCCGTCCGGCCCTGGGTACCATGCCCCCCCTCTGAAGGGAACGGGACCTGGGACCGGGCGTCCGCCAGTGATCACCTGGGCGTACGGGAATGTCCCTGACCTGGCAAGCCGCAACTTCATTTCACAGGGGATTCAAACCTGGGACCAATCCCTGCGTAATTTTACCGGCACCACCAACCCTTGGTTCACTAGCAGTAGGCCGGGTGAGAGCCCTGCGGTGCTGTTCACTATGGCCAGGCTGAGCCCGCACCCCAAGGGGGGGATAAGCGCTGGTGAAGCATACGACAACTGCCACTACAACACCTGGCTGCAGTGCGGGAACGGCAGACAGGTCAGGCTGAACACCGACTGGTGGTATGGCGGTCGGCATTCAAACGAACAGAAGCAGGGTGTCGTCATACATGAGATCGGGCACACGCTTGGTCTCGATCACTCCACCGGTGGTGCGGATCGGCGCGTGCCAGGGAACCCCGACGAAATCATGAGGTGGGAAGTTCCCTACAGCAATGTCCCGACCGCACCGTCTGCGCATGAGACGTCGACTGTGGCCCGGATCTACGGCCAGTCGCGTCAGCCTCAGCATCGCTCGCAACCGCAACATCGGCCGCAGCCTCAGCCTCGCCAACCAGTGCAGTCTCAGTCTCAGAATCAGTGGCATGGCCAGCAGGGCGGCTGGCAAGGGGGCTGGCATCTGGTCAACGGAAAGTGGCAGGGAGGCTGGACACCGGTCAAAAAAGCCCCGCAGCCTCAGCCTCGCCAACCAGTGCAGTCTCAGTCTCAGAATCAGTGGCATG
>NZ_JBEXRZ010000457.1:0-1611 GCF_040613325.1 Streptomyces sp. NPDC006283
CTAGCTTGGCGTTTAACGTCCGGCGTCGAATGGTCCGTCGAACTTGATCACTCGGTTCGGGATCCGGCGTACGCGGAGGCGGCCTTCGTCTGAACATGTGCTCCGACCAAGGAACACACACGTCCAGTACGAAGGCCGTGAGGATGAGTCTGCTGCATCGTGATGCCCGGCGAGAGCCGTTGGCGGAACTGTCATACTTCCGGACCGAGTTCTACTCCTGTCTCACGGCTCGTTCGGACGCATTGTTCGAGCTGGCCGATGCTGTCCTGTGCGGTGACGGGCCGGTGAGGTCGCTGGCCGAGCTGTCGCTCGTGGGCGAACACCGCCGCGGTCATGGCGGGCTCTACGCCGGTGTGGCGCATGGACGGCTCGATATCGTCCGGCTGCGGCGGGCACTGGCTGCGGTGCCGCTGCCGCGTGCTGCCGACGGCCGGCTGGTCCTGGCCGTCGATATCACCTGCTGGTTGCGGCCCGATGCACACACCTCACCGGACCGGATCCTGTGTCACACCTACGGCCGGGGCAAAGACCAGCACATCCCCGTCCCCGGCTGGCCGTACTCGGTCGTCTGCGCGCTCGAGCCCGGCCGCAGTTCATGGACCGCGCCGCTTGACGCACTTCGACTGGCGCCCGGCGATGACACCGCCACAGTCACGGCCCGGCAGCTGCGGGAGCTGGTCCAGCGTTTGATCACGGCAGGTCAGTGGCAGGCGGGCGACCCGGACATCCTCATCATCGCGGACGCCGGATACGACGCACCGCGCCTCGCATTCCTGCTCAGGGACCTGCCGGTGCAGGTACTGGCCCGGATGCGCTCGGACCGCGTCCTTCGCAGGGCTGTATTGCCGCGGCAGCCGCACACGCTGGGCCGCCCGCCCCGGCACGGAGGCGAGTTCGTCTTCGGGCAGCCCGACACCTGGGGCACCCCGGACACCGAAACCGTCACCGACACCCGCCTCTACGGCATCGCCACCGCACGTTCCTGGAACCGGCTCCACCCCAAACTGACCCACCGCTCCTCATGGGCCGCGGCCGACGGCACCCTCCCGATCGTGGAGGGAACCGTGATCCGACTCGACATCGCTCACCTGCCCAGCGGAGCAAACCCGAAGCCAGTCTGGCTGTGGTGGTCCGGCATCGATGCCACCCCGGCAGACACCGACCGCCTCTGGCAGGCATACCTACGACGCTTCGACATCGAGCACACCTTCCGCCTCTTCAAGCAGACCCTCGGCTGGACCACCCCGAAGATCCGCACCCCAGAGGCGGCCGACCGCTGGACCTGGCTGATCCTGGCCGCCTACACCCAACTCCGCCTCGCCCGCCCACTCGCAGCCGACCTACGACGCCCCTGGGAGAAGCCAACCTCGCCAGACAGGCTCACCCCCGCCCGTGTCCGCCGCGACTTCCGGCACATCCGCCCGAAGACCATCTGCCCAGCGAGAGCACCGAAACCCTCCCGACCCGGCCCCGGCCGACCACCAGGCCGGAAGAACACACTGCCAACCCAACGCCACGACGTGCACACACCCCGCAAAACACAACCAACGAGACGACAAACGAAGAAGACAACAACCCCGAGACCCCGCCGCACAGGTTAAAGATCAAGCT
>NZ_JBEXRZ010000458.1:0-1609 GCF_040613325.1 Streptomyces sp. NPDC006283
CCCGAGCGCTTCTCCCGCCACTTCGGTGACGCGCCGATCGTCGAGGTCAGCGGGCGCACGTATCCGGTGGAGGTGCGCTACCAGCCGCGGCGGTGCCGGGTCCCTCCGGGGAGCCATGGGGCGAGCCGAGCCGGGGCTGCCGGTGGTGGACGACGACCACCGCCGTCTGCTCGTCGTGCCGGCCTGTCGCGGCCAACGGCCGTACAGCGCAGGGCTGAAGCACCGAGAGGGGCAGGGGGCACGGGAATCGCCGAGGGCGAGCCGAGGAAGTCTGCCGGGTAGTGCCCGTTTTCGTCGTGGTCCAAACGGTTTGAGGCTGGAGGCTTCTACGATTTCTGCACACGGCTGAACGCCCTGTCGACGGTGTCCGTATGGAACGACGCGCTACTTCCCTCCCCCGGGATTGGAGTTCCATGGGACGCACATCGAGAAAACGCTCAACGCTGGCAAACCGGGCGATCGCTGCTTCGGCTGCCCTCATTCTGGGCGGGGGTGGGCTGGTCGCAGCCAATGTCTACGCATCCGCCGGCGAAGGCTGGGGCCAGCGAAGCCACAACCGGACCCAGAGTGTGGGGCAGCCGGTCTCCACCATCGACTGCCCGGAGGTCGTCAATTCCATCAAGGAAGTACCCGACGACCAGCGTTTCGCCGTCGACCGCGAACTCGCCACTCTGGACACCCAGATCACCACGTATTACCAGCGGTTCGCCGACAACAAGGAGCGGGTCCAGAGCGACCGCAACTTCGCGCAGAACGAGATCCTCACACCGCTGAAGAACGAACGGCTGGTGATCATCCAGCGGATCGTCGCCATGATCGACCGCTCGGCCGAACGGCCCCAGGGTCTCGAGGCGACTGCACCGTGCACGCTGCGCGGTGACGACAACGGCGGGAACGACGGTCAGAACGGAAACCAGAACGGGGACCAGAACGACGGCCAGAACGGCGACGGCGGCCAGGACCAGGGCCAGGACCAAGGCCAGGATCAGGGCCAGGACGGCGGCCAGGACGGCGGCGACCAGGGCAACGACAACGGCGGGAACAACGGCAACGGCGGCCAGGCGGGCAACGGCCCAGCGGCCGGCGACTTCGTCGACATCCAGACCGTCCAGCCGAACGTCCAGAACCCGCAAAAGCGCCGCGGCGCCTCCCGGGGCACCTTCGTCACCAATTGCGGCGTGAACGAGAACGGCAAGTTCAATTCCGACAATGTCATCGCCGCCCCCGGTGTGAGTAACGGTGCACACCACATGCACGACTACGTCGGCAACCAGGCCAACGACGCATTCGCCAGTGACGACGATTTCGCGAACGGAGACACCACCTGCAACAACCAGGGCGACAAGTCGACCTATTACTGGCCCGTGCTGCGCCTGCAGAACGGTCAGAACGAGTTCGACGCCGGTGTCGACGGCGGCGGCAACGACCAGAACGTCGGCGAGATCCAGACGCCGTCGCAGGTCACCCTGACGTTCGTCGGCAATCCCCGGAGCAAGGTCACCGCGATGCCGAAGTTCCTGCGCATCATCACCGGTGACGCGAAAGCCTTCGTCAATGGTGACGCGAATGCCAACGCGTCCTGGAGCTGCACCGGATTCGAGGACCGCCA
>NZ_JBEXRZ010000459.1:0-1586 GCF_040613325.1 Streptomyces sp. NPDC006283
ACTCGTAGCAGCCTGCCCATCAAAGGGCTCTCCACGACTCCGTCGACCAGCCTTCCGGGACGCCCCGCAACTGCTGATTAAGAGTGGCGACTCGATCGCTCGTACGGACTTGCTGGCGGGTGTCCCGACTGTCTGATGATCGTTGCATCTATAGCCAGGAAGGCTGGATGCGACTCTCACTAGCCTGCCCATCAGGGGCTCCGAACGACTCCGTCGACCAGCTTTCTGGTCACCCGCCATAACTGATTAAGAGCTGCGACCTCGATCGCTCGTACGGACTTGCTTCAGGGGTGGCCTGGTACATCCTGTTCGTGTTCGATCTGGAGAGGCGAGATGACGCAACGGCCGCCACAGGTATGGGCCGGGATCGACGTAGGAAGCCACCACTGGATCACCGTTGTCGATGCCGATGGCGACCCACTGTGGAACCGCAAGGTGATCAACTCCGAGCCCGACATCCTGACCGGTGAGGTTATGGACACAGCGGACCACGTGACCTGGGCTCTTGACCTCGTTGACGGGCCAGCAGCCTTGCTGCTGGGGACGCTGGCCAACCACGGTCAAAGTCCCCGGTACGTCACCGGCTCAAAGTTCGCAGCGTTCAAGAAGAGCTTCAGCGGCCAGGGCAAGTCCGACTTGAAGGACTCCTACGTCATTGCTGAGTTCGCCCGCTGTCTCCGGCGACAGACAGTCCCTGTGCCAGTGCCTCCGAAGATCACCAAGGAACTCACTCTGATTCTCGCCCACCGCAACAGCCTCTCGGCCGAACGCACCCGGACCATTAACCGCATGCGGGCCCTGCTCACCAGCATCTTCCCGGAGCTGGAGCGATCCTTCGATTTCGCTCGATCCGACGGCCCGCTGGTCTTGCTGTCCGGATACCAGACGCCAGCAGCCATTCGGCGGATGGGCGAGAGCAGGCTCACAGCCTGGCTGGCCAAGCGCGGCGTGAGGAAAGCGGCAACCGTCGCAGAGAAAGCGGTGACGGCCGCCAAGGCACAGGAGTCGGCTACCAGCGGAGAGGACCTGGCGGCCGAGCTGGTAGCCGAACTCGCCCAGAAAATCACGCAGATGAACGTCCGCCTGAAGGAACTGGAAGCCAAGATCAAGGAAATTCTCTCCCAGCATCCCCAGGCGCCCATTGTCCTTTCCATGCCCGGTTTCGGTGAGCTCCTTGCGGCTGAACTTCTCGCAGCGATCGGTGATATTTCCAGGTTCCCGAGTGCTGGACGACTTGCTGTCGCTTCAGGAATGGCCCCCGTCTCCAGAGACTCCGGATCGAACACGGGGAACCGCCAGCGTCCTACCCAGTACAGCCGGCCCCTGCAACGGGCCTTCTTCTTGTCCAGTCAGTCCGCGTGCCTGACCGCGGAGACGTGGGAGAAGGAGATGTACCTCCGCAAGTACCAGGGCTACACGCACGACAGGGGTCGTCACAAGAAGGCTGTCATCGCTGTCGCCCGCCAACGAGTCTCCATCCTGTGGGCCATGCTCCGAGATGGCCGGCTCTATGAGAGGGAGTACAACCCCCGCGAGAAGGCGGCCCGAGAGGCTCAGACGGCTTGACTAAACTCATTAAGAGTCGT
>NZ_JBEXRZ010000460.1:0-1581 GCF_040613325.1 Streptomyces sp. NPDC006283
GAGCGCCGTGAGGTACATGTCCATGGACAGCGGCGGCAGCGCGGTGAGGCGGCGCTCGCGATGCTGAAGAAGCGCCGCTTCCGCGCCCACGCGGCAAGCGACGCGGTTGCCGCGGAGAAGGGCTACCTGCGCGAGGCGGGCAATCTGGTCTTCCATGTGTCGCTGATCGTGATGCTGGTGGCGTTCGCCGCCGGCACGCTGTTCAAGTCCGAGGGCGGCAAGCTGATCGTCGAGGGCGACGGCTTCTCCAACACGCTCACCCAGTACGACGACTTCAAGTCCGGGTCGCTGTTCAGCGTCGACGAGCTCGCGCCGTTCAGCTTCAACCTGGACAGCTTCACCGGCACGTACGCGAAGAGCGGTCCGCAGCGCGGCACCCCCCGCACCTACGAGGCGGCGGTGACCTGGTCGAAGGGCAACGGGCCCGAACGCAAGTCGGTCATCGAGGTCAACAAGCCGCTCGAGATCGACGGCACCAAGGTCTACCTGCTGTCGCACGGCTACGCCCCCGTCGTCACCGTCCGCGACGGCAAGGGCAACGTCGTCAGCAGCGAGCCGGTGCCGCTGCTGCCGATCGACTCCAACGTCACCTCGACCGGTGCGATCAAGGTGATGGACGGCTACCGGGACAAGACCGGCAAGAAGAGCCAGCTCGGCTTCCAGGCCTTCTTCGTGCCGACGTTCGCGGGCGCGGGCCACGGCGACATGTTCTCCCAGTTCCCGGGGCTCGAGTACCCGGTGCTCGCGCTCACGGGCTATCACGGCAGCCTCGGCGTCGACGCCGGTCTGCCGCAGAACGTGTACCAGCTCGACACGAGCAAGATGACGCAGTTCAAGGGCCCGGACGGCGAGATCCTGAAGCAGCGTCTGCGGCCCGGCGAGACCATGAAGCTGCCCGACGGCGCCGGCTCCATCACCTTCGAGAAGGACGTCAGGGAGTGGGCGAGCTTCCAGATCTCGCAGCAGCCCGGCAACGGCTGGGCGCTTGCCGGCGCGATCGCGGCGATCACCGGTCTGGTCGGCTCGCTGTTCATCCAGCGCCGGCGCGTGTGGGTGCGGGCGGTGCGCGGTCAGGACGGTGTGACCGTCGTCGAGATGGCCGGTCTCGGCCGGGCCGAGTCGGCGAAGCTCCCGGAGGAGCTGGCCGAGCTCGCCCTGGCCCTCCACACACAGGCGCCGACCGCGTCTGAACCCGTAGAAGTTCCTGCCGAAGGGGCCAAGGAGTGACTCTCGCCGCCGCAACCAACGCGAACCTGGCGGAGATCAGCAACTACCTGATCTATTCGTCGATGGCCGTCTACACACTGGCCTTCTTCGCGCACATCGCCGAGTGGACGCTCGGCAGCCGCAGCAAGGTGGCCCGTACGGCCGCCGCGCTGACCGCCCCCGCACAGGACGCCACGGCCGATGGCCCGAAGATCCAGGTCAAGAAGGCCGGCGGCACCGCCGTCCTGGAGCGGCCGAAGATCGTCACGCGCGCCGTGCACGGCGGCCACGCTCATGGGTTCGCGGCGCCGGGTGAGGAAAAACTGGTCGGTGTAGCTGTGCTTGGTTACCAGCATGTCAGCGATCAGTCCGGCG
>NZ_JBEXRZ010000461.1:0-1579 GCF_040613325.1 Streptomyces sp. NPDC006283
GGTTTCCTGTGGCTGTGGCTGGCACCGCGGGTGCCGCTGATCTCCAACAACGAGGCTGTTTTCCTCAAGGACACGGAGGGTGAGGAGGCGATCGGGCGGACAGCCGTTCCTGTCGGTGCCCGTCCGTAGACTGGACCCGTGAGTGAGCACCCCGATCCGTTCGACGAGTCCGATCCCTTCGACGAGCCCGATCGCTTCGAAGAGATCGTCGACGCCGACGAGACATCATCCGCTGCCGCGGGGCGAGACCGTGACCCCGACCTGGCGGTGATCGAGGCCGGGAGCCGCACGCTGCGCGCCCAGGCCGGGTCGCCGCAGAGCGACGTGCCGGCCCGCCCGTCGGACCCGGAGGTGGACCGGGCGCTGCGGGCGGTCGAGGCCGACCTGGCGACGCGATGGGGCGAGACCAAGCTGGAGCCCTCCGTCGCCCGTATCGAGGCGCTGATGGACGTGCTGGGCGAGCCCCAGCGCGCCTACCCCTCGATCCACATCACGGGAACGAACGGCAAGACGTCGACGGCCCGCATGATCGAGGCCCTGCTCTGCGCGTTCGAGCTGCGCACCGGCCGGTACACCTCGCCGCACGTGCAGTCGATCACCGAGCGGATCAGCCTGGACGGCGCGCCGATCGAGGCGGAGCGGTTCATCGAGACGTACAACGACATCAAGCCGTACGTCGAGATGGTCGACACGAGCCAGGACTTCCGGCTGTCGTTCTTCGAGGTGCTCACCGGTATGGCCTACGCGGCCTTCGCCGACGCGCCCGTCGACGTGGCGGTCGTCGAGGTCGGCATGGGAGGCAGTTGGGACGCGACGAACGTGATCGACGGCTCGGTCGCCGTGGTCACCCCCATCGACCTGGACCACACCGACCGGCTGGGCAACACGCCCGCGGAGATCGCCGGTGAGAAGGCCGGGATCATCAAGCAGGGCGCGACCGTGATCCTGGCGCAGCAGCCGGTGGACGCCGCGCAGGTGATGCTGAAGAAGGCCGTCGAGGTGGACGCGACGGTCGCCCGCGAGGGCATGGAGTTCGGCGTCGTCTCGCGCGAGATCGCGGTGGGCGGGCAGTTGCTGACGCTGCGCGGTCTGGGCGGCGAGTACGAGCAGATCTTCCTCCCGCTGTACGGCGCGCACCAGGCGCACAACGCGGCGGTGGCGCTCGCGGCGGTCGAGGCGTTCTTCGGCGTGGGCGCGGGGGAGGCCCGCACGCTGGACATCGACACCATCCGCAAGGCGTTCGCCTCCGTGGCCTCGCCCGGCCGTCTGGAGGTCGTGCGCCGCAGCCCCACGGTCGTGCTGGACGCCGCGCACAACCCTGCGGGGGCGCGGGCGGCGGCGGCCGGTGTCACGGAGTCGTTCGGCTTCTCCCGGCTGATCGGTGTCGTGGGCGCGAGTGACGACAAGGACGTGCGGGGCTTCCTGGAGGCCTTCGAACCGATCTTCCACGAGGTGGTGGTGACGCAGAACTCCAGCCACCGCGCGATGAACGCGGACGAGCTGGCCGCGTACCGGATGGCCGACGTGGCCCTGGTGAACCCCATCAGGGACGGGATGAACCTGGTGGCCAAGGAGGTCC
>NZ_JBEXRZ010000462.1:0-1576 GCF_040613325.1 Streptomyces sp. NPDC006283
CTCCGACATGATCAACCTGCGTGCTTCAACCCCCACCACACACAGACCAACGACCCAGGTCAGCCGCCGTCACCGCTAATCACGCACGAGGTCGTTAGACCACGTTATAGCGCGCGCTGTGACTGTGTAGGCACTTATGTACCGGTCTCAGTCTGCCAGCAGCCTCAACGCCGCACTCAATCTCGGGTAATCACCCATTCGGACTTCTCCGCCTTGGTCAGCCGGGCGTTCTCCGTCCGCAGCCGGGGCCAACTCGGCATCGGTGTCCTTCGACGCACCGGCGAGCGCTCCTGCGCCGTCGACCGCACCGGCATCCCTTGGCGCTACCTCCCGCACGACTTCGCGCCGTGGGAAACGGTCTACGGCTACTTCGCCGCCTGGCAAAAAGAAGGCGTCTTCGACCAGCTCAACGGACTGCTCCGCCGACTGGTTCGACAGACCGAAGGCCGGAGCGCCGAACCGAGTGTCTACGTGCTCACGTGCACGATGCCCAGAGCGTCAAGACGTCCGCCAACGTGCCCGCGGCCAATCAAGGCATCGACGCCGGCAAGAAAAAGCAGGCCGCAAGCGCCACCTGGGTGTCGATGCAATCGGTTTCCTGCTGGCCGTCTGGGTGACCGCTGCCAGGGACCTGCGATGCGCGGTGGACTTCGATATGCCGAAGCACGGCGGCAAGGCCCGCCAAGCGCAGCCGCTGACCAGCACGTAGATGATCGCCGCGAACAGCGTCTCATCAGGCGTGTCCTGCGTGCCGCCGCCCTGCGGCCGCACCTTCGACGGCGGGATCAGCGGCTTCGCGATCTCCCACAGCCCGTCCGGAACAATCCAACTCCGCATACCCCGCCCCATGCCGAGCCCCATGAGCCAGCACAGCACCACACAGGACACGGCCTATCAAGCGCGAATCTAAGCCGTCAGGCGTGAACTCGGCTCGCGATGGCGCAAGCTGGGCTGCTTCAGCCAAGCCCTGCTTGCCCTGGAACACCTGCGGAAGAACGAGACGCTGCCCCAACTCGCGGCGGGGTTTGGTATTTTCACTCAACCGCGTGGCGGTACGTGGACGAGAAACTTGCGATCCTAAGCACCCGGCGGCACGAGGCCCTCCGGCCTGGGCGAAGGGGACTTCGTCATGGTCGGGCAGCACCCTCATTTCCATCGACCGCATCGCCGCAAATCAGCCATACTACCCCTGGAAACACAAAAAGCACAACATGAACATCCAGGTCATCGCACGACCGTACGGCACCCCGTTGCGGTTCTCCCGTGCGACGCCCGGCCGCACCCACGACCTGACCGCAGCCCGCGCCCACGGCATCACCCAGGCGTGCCTCACCTCACCCGCCAGATCCTCGTACCGGCGGACCGCGCCTACCAGGGCGCCGGCGCCACCTTCCGGACGCCGCACTACCACCACCATGAACAGCCACAGCAGTACCAGCAGTTCAACCCCGAGCACGCCCAACTACGAGCCCCCGGCGAACCCTTCGCCCAACTCAAAACCTGGCGGCTTCTACGGCGAGCCCACTGCTCCACCCGCCGCATCAACCGCACCGTCCAAGCCATCCACACCCTCCTG
>NZ_JBEXRZ010000463.1:0-1529 GCF_040613325.1 Streptomyces sp. NPDC006283
GTCCCACCCAGGGGCAGCGCCGTCCCGTGGGCACGGGCCCGCATCGCGGTCCGGTGCCGCAGGCACGGCAGGACCGGCGGCCGGCCGCGGCTCGGCGCGGCGCGTGTCCGGCGCCGGGGCAAGGCGCGCTACCGCACGGGGCGTCTTTGTCACGCGCTTCGCCTCGCCCCGCCGAACGCCCACCACATCGCCAGGCCCAGCACCACGCCCGTGAGGACCGTCGAGGGGCCGCCGATGTCCGCATACAGGAAGTCGACGGTCTGCCAGAGCATCAGGCCCACGGCGGCGAGCCCGCAGTCGCCGGCCGTCGTGCGGCCGGTGCGGACGAGGCGGCGCAGGCCGAGGACCAGGACGGTGGCCAGGCTGCCGGCGAACGCGGTGAGGCCGATGAGGCCCTGCTCGCCGAGCACCAGCAGGTACATGTTGTGCGGCGACAACAGCGGCTGCTTCTCGAACTCCCGTCCCGCGCCCGCCGTGTCGCTGCCGGAGGAGAGCCCGATCGACGCGTGCCCGTCCCGGTGTGTCGGGAAGCCCTTCAGCCCGACGCCTGCCACCGGTTCGTCACGCCACATCGCCGCCGCCGCCGCCCACATCGCGTACCGGTCGGTGACCGACCGGTCGGGCGCGTCCGTGACCCGTGTGATGCTGCCGAGGCGGTCGGAGATCATCTCGGAGCCGACGCCGAGGCCGCCTACAAGTACGACGCCGGCGGCGGCGACGCCCGCCAGGACCCGCAGCGCCTGCCGCAGTCCGGTCAGCATGACGACGGCGAGGGCGGCGGCCGCCGTGGCGACCCAGGCGCCGCGGCTGAACGACAGTGCGAGGGGTACGACGAGCACCACCGCGGCGGTGAGCGCGCACGGCCTCAGCCAGGCGGGCGCGTCGGGCCGGGTGCGCAGGGCGAGGGCGAGCGCCGCGAGCAGCCCGTACGAGACGACCGTCGCCATCCCCATGACGTCCGTCGGACCGAAGGTGCCCACGGCCCGGATGTCCTGGCCCATGTAGGACGCGCCGGTGCCGGTGGCGAACTGGTAGGTGCCGACGGCGCCCTCCACCAGGGCCAGGACGACCAGCGCGCCGGCGGCGACGCGGAACGCGCCCGCGTCGCGCAGGACCAGCACCACGGCTGCCGGTACGAGAACGAAGACCTGCAGGTAGCGCACGAAGCCGGGGAGCGCGGCCTGCGGGTCGGCGGCGGTGACGGTCGCGACGGCGCAGCCGACGACGGGCAGGGCCAGGACGGCCGCGGCGACGGGCGTGAGCGGCCGCGCACGGCGGCGGAGCACCTCCACCGCGCACCAGACCACCAGCAGTACGGAGGCGATGTCGGCCGGCGCGACCGTGACCGCTTCGCCGTCCGCCACCGGGAGGGGGACGGCCGGCAGCAGCACGGTCGCGACGAGTGGCAGCAGCCCCAGGTACCGCGGGGTGCGTGGCGGCCACACGGGGTTGCGGGCGAGGGGGGCCGCGGGAGCGGTGGTCATGGTCAGCTGCCTCCCAGCCGGAACAGCGAGGCGGCGGTGCGGGCC
>NZ_JBEXRZ010000464.1:0-1511 GCF_040613325.1 Streptomyces sp. NPDC006283
AGCCATGCCGACTGACGACAACGCGGCGTGGGGGCACCTCCCACGCCGAAGGCTGTGGGGGAGCGGTGCCAGGGCCCGCGAGCCCGGCATGATCCGAACGAGAGGCCCTAGGTCTGGGCTCGGACGCAGGGCTGCGGGACTCAGACGGTCCAGTCGAGGATGATCTTGCCGCTGCGGGCGGTCGCGGCCTCGTCGAAGGCGGCGTCGAAGTCCTGGTAGCCGTAGCTTCCGGTGATCACGGGGCTGAGGTCGAGGCCGCCCTCGAGCAGGACCGTCATCGCGTACCAGGTCTCGAACATCTCGCGTCCGTAGATGCCCTTGACGGTGATCATCGATGTCACGATCCGGGACCAGTCGACGGCGAACTCCTGCGCCGGGAGGCCGAGCATCGCGATGCGGCCGCCGTGCGTCATGTTGTCGACCATCTCGCGCATGGCCTCAGGCCGTCCTGACATCTCCAGGCCGATGTCGAAGCCTTCCTTGAGCCCCAGTTGCTGCTGCGCCGCGGCGATGTCGGTCTCCGCGACGTTGACCGCGAGTGTCGCTCCGACCTTGCGGGCGAGCGCGAGACGGGACTCGCTGATGTCGGTGATGACGACGTTGCGCGCGCCGGCGTGCCGGGCGACGGCCGCGGCCATGATGCCGATGGGGCCGGCGCCGGTGATCAGCACGTCCTCGCCGACGAGGGGGAAGGAGAGGGCGGTGTGCACCGCATTGCCGAACGGGTCGAAGATCGCGGCGACATCGAGGTCCACCTTGGTGCGGTGCACCCACACGTTGGACGCGGGCAGTGCGACGTATTCCGCGAACGCTCCGTCGCGGCCGACGCCGAGACCGATGGTGCTGCGGCACAGGTGGCGGCGGCCGGCCAGACAGTTGCGGCACTTGCCGCACACCAGATGGCCCTCGCCGCTGACGATGTCGCCGACCGCGATGTCCTGGACGTCCGCACCGACGGCTGCGACCTCGCCCACGAACTCGTGACCGAGGACACGCGGCGTCGTGACGGCCTGCTGGGCCCAGCCGTCCCACGACCTGATGTGCAGGTCGGTGCCGCAGATGCCGGTGCGCAGCACCTTGATCAGCACATCCGAGGGCCCTGTCTCCGGCTCCGGCACGTCCATGAGCCAGAGGCCGGGCTCGGCATGCTGCTTGACAAGTGCCTTCATCGGTGCGGCTCCAGGCGGGATGACGGGAAGGACGGTCGAACTGATCCGTACCGAAAATACGGCCCCGATCAGTGGACGGGCTCCAATCTGCCCAGCTCGGAGCGTCACGTCCATCGAGGTTTTCTTAAGCGGGCCCACAGCGCAGCTTCATGCCCGCGCCGCCTTTCTGCGCCACAGCCTGCCGAGAAGACCCCGTTGTGCACCGCGCGACCGGCCCCGCGCCGCGGAACCGGGTGCCGGGCGATCGGGACCTTGGCCGCGATCTCGGCCGGCAGCGGGGCGTAGCCGGCGTCGGCGAGGACCTTCTGGCCCTCCTCGCCGACCGTGTAGTTCAGGAAGGCC
>NZ_JBEXRZ010000465.1:0-1499 GCF_040613325.1 Streptomyces sp. NPDC006283
GCTTTTTCCTTCGCGGACATACCCGACAAGCAATGACCCGGCGTCAAACCCCGTGCGCGGACCGGGATATGCTCCCGCCCGTCGTCATATGATCTTCCACGTTCGATTCTGAGGATGCTGATGGTTCGACAGGGAACGTCGACCGGAAGTCCGCGGCCCCAGGCCGGCCTTGTCTGGCAGCTACCCGTCGCCGCGACTGCCGCGGCCGCGATCGTGGCCGTGTCCCTGGTCCCCGCTTCGGCCCGCACCCCCGTGGTCGTGATCTGCGCCGTCGCGGTCGTCGCGGTCGCCATCGCGTGCGCCGAGGTCATGCGGCGCGGCAGACTTGTGGCCCAGCTCAGGCACACGGTCGCACAGCAGGAGGCGGCGCTCGCGCAGCAGGCCGCACAGACCACCCGCCTCGCCGGCGAACTGCTGCCCCACGTGGTGGAGCAGCTGCGCAAGGGCGAGTTCCCGGAGGACGTGCTCGCCTCCCTCGACGCCTCCGCAGAGCACCAGGCGGTGCTCCGCTCCGTGGTGGAGGCGGTCAGCGCCGAGGAGGACCTGCGCGAGTCCGCCCAGCGGGCCTTCGTGAACATCGCCCGGCGGGTGCAGGCCATCGTCCACCAGCAGGCGCAGGAACTGCGGGAGATGGAGGACCGGCACGGCCAGACGCCCAGCGTCTTCGGCGACCTGCTCCGCATCGACCACGGCACCGCGCTGATCGGCCGGCTCGCCGACTCCATCGCCGTCCTCGGCGGCGCCCGCCCGGGCCGCCAGTGGAGCAGGGCCGTGCCGCTGTACAGCGTGATGCGTGGCGCGATGTCGCGGATCATCGACTACCAGCGGGTGGAACTGCACTCGGTCTCCGAGGTCGCCGTCGTCGGCACCGCCGTCGAGCCGCTGATCCACGCGCTGTCCGAGCTGCTCGACAACGCCACCCGCTACTCGCCGCCGCAGACCAAGGTCCATCTGACCGCCGTCGACGTGCAGTCGGGCATCGCCATCGAGATCGAGGACGGCGGCGTCAGCATGAGCGAGGAGGCCCGTCTGCGGGCCGAACGCATGCTCCGCCAGGCGCAGCAGGGCATCGACGTCAACGACCTCGGCGAGACCCCGCGGCTCGGCCTCGCGGTGGTCGGCAGGCTGGCCCAGGCATACGGATTCCAGGTCTCGCTGCGCTCGTCGGCGTACGGCGGCGTGCGGGCCGTACTCGTCGTACCGCAGGACCTCATCACCACGACGTCCTCCGCGACCGGGCTCGCGCACGGCATCGGCACGACCTCCGGTCCCCGGCCGGCCGACCCGGACACCCACGAGCAGCTCTCCAGGCCCGCCACCGGCCCGACGGCCTCGGCACCGCTCGACGAGCTGCCGGTGGTGACCGAGCGGACCTCGAACGGTTTGCCGCAGCGGCGCCGCAAGGCCCGCGCCACGCGCCAGATCGCCCGGACCGTCCGAGGAGCCGCCCGATGAGCAGCAAAGCCGACCTGTTCGGCGCGTCCGCCGCGTTCTCAACC
>NZ_JBEXRZ010000466.1:0-1493 GCF_040613325.1 Streptomyces sp. NPDC006283
CACCATCCCGGACGACCTCAAGGACCGGCTCAAGGAGCGCGGGATCGACCTGGACAAGTGGAAGAACGGCGAGTGGAAGAACTGGGACAAGGACATTCGGTGGTCCGCCCGGGGACGATGTCGGGCGGTCCGGCCGGCCCCATGCCGTCAGGGGGGTGGGCCGGCAGTCTTGAGGCTAGGTAGCGGTCAGGCATGCCCAGATGGTGGTGCCGCCGGGGTGGGTGCGAGAGTCGTGGGCGGTGACGTACATGACGATCACATCCGGGACGGGTGGGCGGTCTGCGGTCTGGCGGGGCCAGCGGGCCCCGCAGGGCTCCCGGGAGTCGCCGGGAGCCCTCCACCGACCATCCTCCGCCCACGCCTTCCGGCACCGCCTGAGCAACCACTGCCTAAACCAGCTACATCTCGGCACAGCGCATACTTGGCCGATCGTGATGCGGGGGCCTCTATGTCTTTCGTCAAGCGAGGTGCCCGTGACGAAGCCACGGCACTGCACTGGCCCCTTACCACCTGACCGGCGTCGTGGTCACCGCTGATGCCCTGCACGCCCAGCGCGGTCACGTCCATTCCTTCACGAGAAAGACGCCCGCTTCCTCCTGGTCGTCAAGAACAACCAGCCGACCCTGTTCATGGCCCTGCGCTCACTGCCCTAAAAGCACGTCACCGCCCGCCACGCGGACCGCGACGCCGGGCACGGACGGCGCGAGCTGCGGGTCGTGAAGGCTCTGACGGTCACCGGCCTCGGGGTGGACTTCCACGATCCGCTCCAGCACCGTCCGGTAGGTGCCGATCATCCGCTCCACCAGCGCCTGCCGCTGCTTGCGGATCTCCTCCAGCTCGTCCTT
Organism: Streptomyces sp. NPDC006283; assembly: GCF_040613325.1. Classification (NCBI taxonomy): domain Bacteria; kingdom Bacillati; phylum Actinomycetota; class Actinomycetes; order Kitasatosporales; family Streptomycetaceae; genus Streptomyces; species Streptomyces sp. NPDC006283. The sequence goes on from NZ_JBEXRZ010000466.1 coordinate 846, forward strand.
CGCGCATCTCAGCTTGGTCGCCACCCGCTTGCAGAACATCTCCGCCAGCTCGTCCCGGGCACGCCAACGGGCCGTGTGCACCAGACAGGCCAGCAGCGCGATGAGCTTGCCCGGCTCGTAGTCCCGCAGCTCCGCCGCGTCCAGCGCGCCCGCCTCGGCCGCGAAGTCGGAGATCTTTCAGCCGCAGCACTGGCAGGGTGGGCCGGACCGCAGCCGCAGGCGCGGAGGATCGGCAGGAAGACCACCTCGGGCGAGGCTTCCTGTCGAGTCTCGGTCGTGGGGGATTCGGCCATGGGTTGAAGTCAGCCAATGCCTTCTCCAACTCCCCCATTAATCCTCCACCGCCCGCTGATAGTCGCCCAGCCGCAGTCGCGCCATCCCTCGGTTCGCCCACCCCGCAAGCCAGCCCCGGCTCGTCCTCCAGCGCCGCATCGAAACACGTCGCCGCCCGTGTAAAGAACCCGGCCCCAGCACCGAGTGCGGGAGGTCATGCCGCAGATGAATCAGCGTGGCCACCAGCCGGTCGACGAAGACCAGCTGATGCCAGGCACCAGCCCCCGCAGCCCGCTTCCTCACGCCGCCGCGTGCATCGTGACGGCGGCCCTCGACACCGGCCTGCCACGGCTGTGCCAACTCCTCGATCAGGCA
>NZ_JBEXRZ010000467.1:0-1476 GCF_040613325.1 Streptomyces sp. NPDC006283
GTCGCGCCGGTGAGCAGGCGGTTGGTGTTCTGGATCTTGAAGGTCCCGCGCTGCTCGCCCTCCTTCTGCACGCTGCGGGTGCTGGTGCCGCGGGCGACGGTGTCGCGTCCGTTCCTCGCCGGGGTCGGCGCACTGCTGGCCGGGATCGTCGCCCTCACCCTCGTGCTCGAAAGGTATGCACTATGAACCTCTCCCCCACGGCCCCCGCTGTCGTGGAACTCGTCGACGCGGGTTACGCCTACGAGGACGGTCCCGCCGTGCTCAGCGGCGTGGGTCTCGGCCTTGCGGAGGGCCGGTCGACCGCGCTGCTGGGACGCAACGGCAGCGGCAAGACGACCCTGCTGCGGCTCCTGAGCGGCGGGCTGCGTCCCGCCACCGGCCAACTACGGCTGCACGGCGAACCCGTGGCCTACGACCGGGCGGGACTGACCAGGCTGCGGACGACGGTGCAGCTGGTCGTTCAGGATCCGGACGATCAGCTGTTCGCGGCGTCGGTCGAGCAGGACGTCTCGTTCGGTCCGATGAACCTGGGGCTCGGCGAGGACGAGGTCCGTGCGCGGGTCGACGAGGCGCTGGCCGCCATGGACATCGTGGCGCTCCGGGACCGGCCGACGCATCTGCTCTCGTACGGGCAGCGGAAGCGGGCCGCGATCGCGGGCGCGGTCGCGATGCGACCCCGGGTGCTGATTCTGGACGAGCCGACCGCCGGGCTCGACCCGCACGGGCAGGAACGGCTGCTCGACGTCCTCGGCGGGCTGCGCGCGTCCGGCACAACGGTCGTCATGGCCACGCACGACGTCGATCTGGCGCTGCGCTGGGCCGATGACGCGGCCGTACTCTCGCCGGACGGCCTGAGGACCGGGCCGGTCGCGGAACTCCTGGCGGACCAGGGGCTGTTGGACGCGGCACGGCTGCGCAGGCCATGGGGGACGTCGGTCGCGGAGGTCCTGCGGGCACACGGGCTGCTGGGCGCGTCGCAGAACGGTCCTCGTACGCCGGAGGAGCTGGCCGCGTGGGCGGGGCAGGCGTCTGTGGGCGGGGCGGGCGTCTGACGCTGGGGTGGGCGCTGGGGTGTCGCCCCCCCAACCCGCCGGGCGGGGCAGACGTCCCGGGCCGGCAGCTTCACACCCGCCATCGGTACGGCGCACCCCGGGCCGTGACGCCGCAGACCGGCGCGGCGCCCGGGCCCGCCAACGGTCCGGCACACCCGGCCGCGACACCCACGCATCGCGCTGCATCCGGGCCCGCCGCCGGTCCGACACACCCCGGCCGCAACACCCGCATCGCGCAGCGTCCGCGCCCGCCACCGGTCTGGCACACCCCGGCCGCAACCCCCGCATCGCGCGGCGTCCGCGCCCGCCACCGGTCTGGCACACCCCGGCCGCAACACCAGGCAGTACGAGCGCGGAGTGGTCTTCCGGCTCGGGCGGCTGCGCGAGGAGGTACGGCGGCCGGGATTCACGGTGATCGTTCCGG
>NZ_JBEXRZ010000468.1:0-1467 GCF_040613325.1 Streptomyces sp. NPDC006283
GGCGGCAGCTCGGGACCGGAAATGATGGCCGGGAGCGGTGCTCACTGCGGGATGTCTCCGCGGGGGTGCCTGCCGCGTGCTGCCCGGCGTCCGCACCTGGGCTGGGCGGAGGCGCTGGGCGCCTGCTCGGGGCGGCATGTCCCGCCACGGGCACTCGCTCACTCGGTGGAAACCGGGTAGCTGAACAGAGTAACCGTCAAGGTTTCGCGTTGCTCGGCCCCGACGATCGGCATACGTTCGACGCGGTCGGTACCCCTGTCCGAAGAATCTGGAGGCGAAAATGCCTGGCACGGGAAATGTGGATCCTGCGGAGATCTCCGTAGACGAGGAAGGAAGGATTATCATCGATAATCCGGCTCTTGCCGCTGCCGTGCGGAACACGCTGTCACGGAAAGGTGAGCGACGTGAGGTTGCCTTCAGGAGCGAGGAGGCCTTCAACTTCATTGCCTGTGGCAACAACTGTCCCAGCGAACCACCCGAGCGGTGACGGTAGACCACCAGTGGAGAATGCCGCCTTGTCGCCAAGAGCCACCCGTCCGCCGCAATGCAGAGAGTAGTCCGCATGCCGGTCAGCTTCACGCAGGTCGCTGAGGCCCTCAACCCTCGCTCCCTGTATCTGATTATCCTTCCCACCGAGCAGTGCAACTTCCGCTGCACCTACTGCTACGAGCAGTTCGAGATCGGACGGATGCCTGACGGCATCGCCGACGCCGTGTGTGCCTTCATGGACCGGCGCCTGCCAGAACTCGACCGGTTCGAGATCGGCTGATTCGGCGGCGAGCCACTGCTCGCCAAGGACGTCATCTATAGGATTTCGTCGCACGCCTCAGAGATCGTCAAGAGCGCCCCTTCGCTGGCTTACGCCGCCAACATGACGACCAATGGCTACCTTCTCGACCAGGCAACGGCTACCAGACTCGTCGGTCTCGGAGTCGACTCCTACCAGGTATCCCTGGACGGGCCGAAGGACGTACACAACCGCACGCGGCGCAGGGCGGACTCGGGAGGCACATTCACTCAGATCTGGCGAAACCTGCTCGCGCTACGGGACAGCGCCCTTGACTTTCGCCTCACGATCCGTGTGCATTTCTCACCCGACACGGTTCTCCTGATGGACCCGCTTATCGAAGACATCAACCGTGAGTTCTCGGAGGATCTGCGATTCTGCGTGTACTTCAAGTCTGTGGAGAGGCTGGGCGGACACAATGACCACGAGATCCGCCTCTTCTCGCAACGGTTGGTGGATGAGGCAACTCAGCGGCTCAATTCGAAGCTGGCCAACCCGCGACAGGTACCCTCCTTGGAGGTAGCCGGACCTTACGTCTGCTATGCGTCCAAACCTAACTCCCTTGTAGTGCGTGCAACCGGCGAGCTAACGACCTCGTGCGTGATTGGCATGGGGCCGTGTCGGGGTAGCGGCTGGTGTTGTGATCACGTCTGCGTGGCGGGCAGTGCGAGTGTTTTGTT
>NZ_JBEXRZ010000469.1:0-1449 GCF_040613325.1 Streptomyces sp. NPDC006283
ACTAGTAGGGCTTGGTCAGGTGTATTCGCGAACGGCGTGTCTTTGTGTTGGCAGGCGCGTTGATGGTGTGTGACACCTGGGGAGATGGGCCAGGTCCGCGAGGACTTGGAGGCGTTCACAGCGGAGATGTTCGAGGCGTTCACGCGCGCGGACCAGCACCGCTGGGGGCGGGCGTACGTACGCGGACTGCTGCTAGACGGGCGGCGCAAGTCGGTGGAGCCGATGGCGGCTCGGCTGGGCGAGGATGGCAATCGGCAGGCCCTGGCGCACTTCGTCACCTCCAGTCCGTGGGACCCGGCCCACGTGCGGGCCCGGCTGGCATGGCGGATGCAGGAGGCCATCAGGCCGAGCGCGTTGATCGTCGACGACACCGGCTTTCTGAAGGACGGCGAGGCCTCGGCGTGTGTGTCACGGCAGTACACCGGCACCGCAGGCAAGGTCACCAACTGCCAGGTCGGGGTCTCGGTGCACCTGGCCCGCGACCATGCCTCGGCGCCGGTGAACTGGCGGCTGTTCTTGCCCAAGTCCTGGGATCCGGCCACGCCGCAGGCCGACCCGCTCAAGGTGGCCCGGCGTGGGCGGTGTGGCATCCCCTCCGACCTGGGGCATGTGGAGAAGTGGCAGCTTGCCCTGGACATGATCGACGAGACCCGGTGCTGGGGTGTCGAGGTCCCTTTGGTCCTGGCCGACGCCGGCTACGGCGATTCGGTGGCGTTCCGTTTGGGCTTGGGCGAACGGGGCCTGCACTACGTGGTCGGCATCTCCACCACACCCACCGCTCATCCGGCCTCCGCCCGCCCGGTCACCCCGCCTTACGGCGGCATCGGACGGCGACCAGTGGCCAGGTATCCCGACCCGGCCCGCAGCGTGAAGGCGCTGGCCGTCGAGGCGGGGCGCGGTTCGGTCAAGCCGGTGTCCTGGCGCGAGGGCTCACGCCCGGGCAGGGGCCGCACCGGCCTGAAGCGCTTGTACTCGCGCTTCGTCGCCCTGCGGGTCCGCCCCGCCGGGCGCGAGATCCGCGATGCCACCGAGGGCGTTGAACTTGCCGAGTGCTGGGTTCTTGCCGAGTGGCCCGCCAAGGAGGCTGAGCCGGTGCAGTTCTGGCTGTCCGACCTGCCCGCCGACACCCCGCTGACCACCCTGGTCCGTCTGGCCAAGCTCCGCTGGCGCATCGAGAACGACTACCGGGAGATGAAGCAGGCCCTGGGGCTTGCCCACTTCGAGGGCCGCACCTTCAACGGCTGGCACCACCACGTCACCCTCGCCTCCCTTGCCCACGCCTTCTGCACCCTGCGGAGGCTGACCTACGCCCCAAAAGAAGCGGCATCGGCCTGAGCCTCTACCAGGTCGTCCGCGAGCTTCAATCGCTCCTCGCCACCTGGGCCGGCGCCTGCCCCACCTGCCACCGCGACATACCCGCATCCATACCGACCTGACCAAGCCCTACTA
>NZ_JBEXRZ010000470.1:0-1447 GCF_040613325.1 Streptomyces sp. NPDC006283
GGTGTCGCCGGGTCCGTGGGGTGCCGTCGGAGACGCTGATGAGAGACCCGGCCACCGCCCGGTCCGGCGCAATGCCGGGCAGCCTGCGGGCGGCAGGTCTGCATAACGTGGATGCGCGAGCACGGTGCCATTTCCGAGGCCGGCACGGTCAACACCTCCGGAAGGGTGCGATGTTAGACACCGAAGGCATAGGCGTCTTCCTCGGGATGGACGTCGGCAAGACCGCCCATCATGGTCACGGGCTCACCCCGGCCGGGAAGAAGGTCTTCGACAGGCCGATGCCCAACAGCGAGCCGAAGCTGCGGGCCGTCTTCGACAAGCTCAAGGCCAAGTTCGGCACCGTCCTGGTGATCGTGGACCAGCCCGCCTCCATCGGCGCCCTTCCCCTGACCGTGGCCCGCGACGCGGGCTGCGAGGTTGCCTACCTGCCCGGACTCGCGATGCGGCGGATCGCTGATCTGTATCCGGGGGAGGCGAAAACGGACGCGAAGGACGCGGCGGTGATCGCGGACGCGGCCCGGACGATGCCCCACACCCTGCGTTCGCTGGAGCTGACCGACGAGATCACCGCCGAACTCACGGTGCTGACCGGCTTCGACCAGGATCTCGCGGCCGAGGCCACCCGCACCAGCAACCGGATACGCGGCCTGCTCACCCAGTTCCACCCCAGCCTCGAGCGCGTGCTCGGGCCCAGGCTGGACCACCCCGCCGTCACCTGGCTCCTCGAACGCTACGGATCCCCGGCCGCCCTGCGGAAAGCCGGCCGCCGCAGACTCGTCGAACTCATCCGTCCCAAGGCCCCGCGCATGGCCGCCCGGCTGATCGACGACGTCTTCGACGCCCTCGACGAACAGACCGTCGTGGTCCCGGGAACCGGCACCCTCGACATCGTGATCCCGTCCCTGGCCGCCTCGCTCGCGGCGGTTCACGACCAGCGCCGGGCACTGGAAGCCCAGATCAGCACCCTGCTGGAGGCCCACCCTCTTCACCCGGTCCTGACCTCGATGCCCGGAGTCGGAGTCAGGACCGCCGCCGTCCTCCTGGTCACCGTCGGCGACGGCACCGGTTTCCCCAGCGCCGCCCACCTCGCCTCCTACGCCGGCCTCGCTCCCACGACCAAGTCATCGGGGACCTCGATCCACGGCGAACACGCACCACGAGGCGGAAACCGGCAGCTCAAACGCGCGATGTTTCTCTCCGCCTTCGCCTGCATGAACGCCGACCCGGCCTCCCGCACCTACTACGACCGGCAAAGAGCCCGCGGCAAGACCCACACTCAGGCGCTCCTGCGGCTTGCCCGCCAGCGCATCAGCGTCCTGTTCGCCATGCTCCGAGACGGCACCTTCTACGAGTCCAGAACCCCCACCGTCACCCTCGCCGCATGACTATCGCAAACACCCGCATACCAGGCACCACGTCCTTGACGAAGGACATAGAGACACCCCCC
>NZ_JBEXRZ010000471.1:0-1408 GCF_040613325.1 Streptomyces sp. NPDC006283
TAGTACTGCAACGGTTCTTGTCGTGACGGTTGTTTGGTTTCGGGTGGTGTGTGGCCGCGTTGTTTGTAGTGGCTGAGGCGGGCTTGGTGTTGTCGTCTGCGTCGCCAGCGGGACCAGTGCAGGATGTGGTCGATGGGTGCTGGTTGGCGGTGGGTGAGGCGGTGAATCAGGCGTCTGAGCTCGGGCAGGCTGAGGGGGACGAGGCCGGAGGATCCGTTTCTGCTTTGTCAGTGTCGAGTTCGCGGGCCCGCAGGACGGTCAGGCAGGCGTGGGCAGCCATGGCCAGGGTCATGTGGCGGTGCCAGCCGGGATAGCGGCGAACTTGGTAGTCGTCCAGGCCGCATTCCTGTTTCGCAGTCTGGAAGCACTCCTCGACGGCCCAGCGGGCACCGGCGACGTGGATCAGCTGGTCGAGGGTGGTGTCGGCGGGGCAGTAGGCGATGTAGTAGGAGATCTCTTCTGGCCGGCTCACGCTGCGGCGGGCGATCACCCAGTGGCGGCGGTCTTCCCGGTGCCAGGGCCTGACCTCGACTCTCGCCCAGTCGAAGACGCGGGGGCCGTGGGCCCCGTTCCCGCAGGAACGGCGCTTCCACTTCTGCCGCGGCAGTCCGGGAAACAGGTCGTGGACCGGGTGGTCGATGGCCCAGCGGGTGACGACTGTGTCGTGGCGGGTGGTGGCCATGACGTGGAAGACATCGGCCCGTTCCAGCTCGGTCCGCCAGCTTTTCGAGTAGCCGTAACCGGCGTCCGCGGTCACCCACCCGAACGGGATCTTCTCCTCGACCGCCCGGCGGACCATCGCCCTGGCCATCGCGACCTTGGTCTCGAAGGCGACCGTGTCGTCGATACCGGCCCGCCGGCACCGTTCACGATCGTCCGTCCAGGAAGCGGGCAGATACAGCCGGCGGTCGATCAGGGTGCGGCCGCGGTCGGTGGCATAGGCCAGGAACACCCCGACCTGGCAGTTCTCCGTCCGTCCGGCCGTGCCGGAGTACTGCCGCTGGACCCCGGCCGACCACACCCCCTTCTTCAAGAAACCGGTGTCGTCCACGATCAGCACCGCACCCGGGTCGCCCAGGTGCTCGACGACGTACTCGCGCACGTCGCCCAGGACCTCCTCGGCGTCCCACTCGATCCGGTTCAGCATCCGCTGGATCCGGTCCGGGCCCCCATGACCTGCTTCCTCCGCCAGTGTCCAGCCGTTCTTCCGCTGCAGCGGAGCTATCAGCCCACGCATATACGCCAACGCTGTCTCACGCGGCTCCGACCTGGCAAAACGGTGCACGAACCGCTCCTGCAGAGCCGTCAGTTCACCCGCCCACCATCGGACCTCAGCACGTTCCCCACCCATGAACAGCTCAACGAGCACACGGTCAAACCGTCACGACAAGAACCGTTGCAGTACTAG
>NZ_JBEXRZ010000472.1:0-1407 GCF_040613325.1 Streptomyces sp. NPDC006283
GATGTGCAGGTCCAAGGTCAGGCCGCCCGGCTGCTGGAGTGCTGCTCCGACGTCGGCAGACCGCCGAAGTCACGGTCGAAGTTCTCCAGGAATCCGGGCCGCGCGAGAGCCTCGCGGAATTCCGTCGTGGCCCTGCCTAGCTTGACCTGGTTCTCTTGCTCTATGGCCAGTTCGGCCAAGTACGCGCGGACGCTCTGCCCGCGGGCGGCGGCGACGGCAGCGAACCGGTCCCGCGTCGCGGTGTCGACCTTTACGGTGGTATCAGCCATACTCCGAGTATGCATCAGCGACTACCGTCGTGAATACCTTTCCAGTAAGCCTGTGCCAGCGTCTGGTCGGCTGGGCAGGCGCCGATCGGTCACGTGCATGCGAGCAGTCCGTGCGCATGCATCATTCAGTAGTGGCGCAGCCGTGTCGATCGAGGCCTTTCTCGATGCTCGGTCGAGAAGTGAGGCAAGCTCACCCGGCCCTTCCGGCTGCCCCCGGTCCAGATCCGCCGGGCCACCCCGATGCCAGACCGAACAGCTGGAGCTGATCGGGCGCCTCCTCACCGACCCGGACCTGCCGCTTCGCACTCGGGTCGCGGGCATGATCGTCCTGCTCTATGCCCAACCACTCAGCCGGGTCGTGCGCCTCACCCTGGACGACATCGGCCACAGCAACGACCAGACGCTTCTCTGCCTCGGCGAACCGCCGTCCCCGGTGCCCGAACCGCTAGCGGAACTGCTGCATCGCTGGATCAGCAGCCGGGACAACATGAACACCGCGACCAACCACGCCGCCCGATGGCTGTTCCCCGCCCGCCGGGCCGGACAACCGATGCACCCCGACGCTCTCGCCGCACGCATCAACGACATCGGCATCCCCTCAGTCCGTTCGCGTCCGACAGGACGTGCATCGTGGAACCCGGTTTGCCCCGGCCCACGGGGCTCGGACCTGTGTGTTCGCCCCCCTTTTTTTGGCCCTGGTGTGGGCGGAGTCGAGGACGACGCGGGAGAGGTCGATCAGGCCGACGTCGTCGAGCCGGTGCAGAACCGCTTCATGAAGGCGGCCCCAGACGCCGACCCTGGACGATCAGGAACCGGCGATGACATCCCGAAGCACGGCGCCCAGCACAGCCGCTGACCAGCATGTAGACGATTGCCGCGAACAGCGTCTCGTCAGACGTGTCCTGCGTCCCGCCGCCCTGCGGCCGCACCTTCGACGGCGGGATCAGCGGCTCCGCAATCTCCCACAGCCCGTCCGGAACAAAATCCAACTCCACGTACCCCGCCCCATGACAAGCCCAACGACCCCTCACCACATAGGACACGGTCTAACGACCTCGTGCGTGATTAGCGGTGACGGCGGCTGACCTGGGTCGTTGGTCTGTGTGTGGTGGGGGTTGAAGCACGCAGGTTGATCATG
>NZ_JBEXRZ010000473.1:0-1396 GCF_040613325.1 Streptomyces sp. NPDC006283
TCAGACGAAGGCCGCCTCCGCGTACGCCGGATCCCGAACCGAGTGATCAAGTTCGACGGACCATTCGACGCCGGACGTTAAACGCCAAGCTAGGGCGTGTTTCGAAAGTGGATTTTGAGCTGTGAATGATCGTCGTTCATGGGACGGGGAGATCTCACGGACGAACAATGGGCACTTCTGGAGCCCTTGTTGCCGAAGGGCACGAGAGTAGGTCGGCCGCCTGTCTGGTCTCGGCGGCAGTTGATTGACGGCATACGGTTCCGGGTCCGGACCGGTGTGCCTTGGCGAGACGTGCCCGTTGAGTACGGGCCGTGGGGTCGGATCTACGACCTGTTCCGCCGGTGGCAGCGAGACGGTATCTGGCACCGGGTCCTCACTCGGCTTCAGTCTTTGGCCGACGCGAACGGCGCGATCACGTGGGACCTGAGCGTCGACTCCACAGTGTGTCGCGCCCACCAGCATGCCGCAGGGGCCCGCAAGCAGGGTGATCTGCAGAAGGAATCACCAGGTGGCGTGTTCGCCGAGCCGGGTGATCACGGGCTGGGACGTTCACGCGGCGGGTTCACCACAAAGCTTCACCTGGCCACGGAGCAGGGCCAGAAGCCCATGTCGATCGTGATCACGGCTGGGCATCGCGGCGACTCACCGCAGTTTGAACCAGTACTGAAGAATGTCCGCGTGCCCCGCATCGGGCCGGGCCGGCCGCGCGTCCGCCCTGATCGCGTGCGTGCTGACAAGGCATACGCCTCCCGCAAGAACCGTGTCTACCTGCGGCGCCGCGGAATCCGCTGCACCATCCCGGACAAGGCCGATCAGGCGCGCAACCGCCAGAAGCTCGGATTCCGCGGTGGCCGGCCGCCACACTTCGACCCGGCCGACTATCGCGAGCGGCACGCCGTCGCGTGTGGGATCAACCGCCGTAAGAGACATCGCGCCGTCGCTACCCGATACGACAAGCTCGCTGTCCGGTATGAGGCGACCGTCCTCATCGCAGCGATCAACGAATGGTTGTGATCAGGCTGGCAGGCTGCGAGCTCGCCAAGAAGTGGCCACTCAGACTCGGTCGAGGACAATCTGACCGTCCTCGGTGAGTCGTCGCCAGAACGTGCCCTCCGACTCGTGGACAGCCTTCGTCGCCTCCACGGCATCTGGAGTCTCGAGGATGAGCTCCCAGTCCCCGTCCCGGGGAGACCCCTTCGCTGTCCCGTACACCTGATACATCTGGTACCTCCTATTCCGACAAGGCTATGAGGTTCACCAAGGGCAGCGCAGCGCAGATTCAGGTACTTCCGATACACGCCCTAGCTTGATCTTTAACCTGTGCGGCGGGGTCTCGGGGTTGTTGTCTTCTTCGTTTGTCGTCTCGTTGGTTGTGTTTTGCGGGGTGTGTGCACGT
>NZ_JBEXRZ010000474.1:0-1396 GCF_040613325.1 Streptomyces sp. NPDC006283
GCCCAGTCGTTGCGGATCCGGTCGCCCTGCTCGGAGGCTTCGCGGTCGGCGCCCCCGCCGACGACGAGGCGGAAACGAGCAATACGGAAGAGGGTCGCGAAAGTGGCCGTCATGCCTCATCTGGTGACAGTTCAGTTCATAACGGTGTCGACGAGGTAACCGGCCCTGACGCCTACACCGTTCAGCCCGGCGACAGCCTGTGCGACATCGCCGCCGAGAAGGACCTGCCCGGCGGGTGGCCGGCGCTCCATGAGGCGAACGAGGAGACCGTCGGGGCCGACCCGGACCTCATCCTGCCCGGTCAGAGCCTCGATCTGGGCCTGAACCGGGGCTAGTTCACGTAGCGCTTCGCGGGCTTATGTCTGTTTCGCGCGAGTGAGACAAGGGTCTCTTTGCCGCAACTGGAGCAAATCCCCCTGCGGATTCACCCACCCCGCCCCTACCTGCGGAAACGGACACTCGCAGGTGGGCGGTTCGGGCGATTTCTCCCCGATGTTCGACTTTGAACATCGGGGAGTCGTGTGTCTACCGTCTTAACCGTTCGCCATCGCGGGCACCGTCGACCGATACGCCAAATCCTGCCGTCGGTCGGGGGGAACAGTCGTCACTCAAGCGCCGAAGGCAGGAGCGGGGGACCGGGTAAGTGCCGGGCCCGTGAGCCGAGATCGCGAGAGGCCGACCGTACGTCGAGGTCGGCCGGACCGTGGAGACCGGCGGAACAGAACCGTCTGGGGGCGAAGACCGCGCGTCAGTGACGTGCGGCCGCGCAACTCACAGGCCCGAACCCGACAGCTCACCCGCAGGCATCGGTGAGGAGATAGCTCCATGCTGCGTTCTTCCGGCAACGCCAAGCACCGCCGCGCTTCCAGGGCGACTCGTATCGCCGCCTTCGTCGGCATCACCGGTGCGGCCGTCGCCGCCCCGCTGCTCGGTGCGGGCACCGCCTCCGCCGCCACCACGGCCGAGTGGGACGCCGTCGCCCAGTGCGAGTCCGGCGGCGACTGGTCCATCAACACCGGCAACGGCTACTACGGCGGCCTGCAGTTCTCCGCCTCGACCTGGGCCGCCTACGGCGGCACCGCGTACGCCGCGACCGCCGACCAGGCGTCCAAGTCCCAGCAGGTCGAGATAGCCGAGAAGGTCCTGGCCGGCCAGGGCAAGGGCGCCTGGCCGAGCTGTGGCGTCGGCCTGTCCAACGCCTCCAACGACGCCGGCTCCGCCGAGGCCGAGCTCACCCAGCCGGCCCAGGAGCGAGCCGAGGCCCCCACCACGCGCTCCGAGCGCGCCGAGGCCCCGGCGAAGAAGGCCGAGAAGCCCGCCGCCGCTGCCGAGGCCAAGTCCTTCAAGAAGGGCGACGGCGAGTACAAGGTCAAGGCCGGCGACACCCTGAGCACCA
>NZ_JBEXRZ010000475.1:0-1377 GCF_040613325.1 Streptomyces sp. NPDC006283
CTGGGCTTGATCCGCTTTGGCGGACATCCGAGATCAGGGGTTCAGCCCCGGGAGGATGTCCATCATGGAGAGCATGGGGAAGAAGAAGCCTCGCCCTCGTCGCTCGTTCACGCCGGAGTTCAAGGCGGAGATCGTCGAGCTGTGCCGACGTGGTGACCGCTCGGTCGGTCAGATCGCCAAGGACTTCGATCTGACCGAGACCGCGGTGCGTGACTGGGTGAAGCAGGCCGAGGTCGATGCGGGCGAGCGGGACGGCCTGACCAGCAGCGAACGCGAGGAACTGGCCGCTCTGCGGCGGGAGAACCGCCGTCTGCGTGAGGACGTCGACATCCTCAAGCGGGCCACGGCTTTCTTCGCGAAGGAGACCCGGTGACGGTGCACCCGTTCATCGAGGCGGAGAAGCGTGCAGGTCACAGCGTCAAACGAGCGTGTGAGCTGCTGAAGGTCTCCCGCACCGCCTTCTACGCCCGCCGCGCCGCCAAGCCTGGTCCCCGCGCGGTCCGTGACGCCGAGCTGGCGGAACAGATCGCCGACGTCCACACGAGATCGCGGGGAACCTACGGCGCCCCGCGCGTCCATGCCGTGCTCAAGCGGGCAGGCGCCGGATGCGGCCGCCGACGTGTCGCGCGGCTGATGCGGGCTGCCGGCCTGCAGGGCCGACATCGCAGACGACGGCACCTGACGACGATCCCCGATCCACGAGCTGCCCTGCGGCCCGATCTCGTCGTCCGGGACTTCCAGCCCGACCCTGCCGGCCTGGATGCCCGCTGGTGCGGCGACATCACCTACATCGCCACGGAGGAGGGCTGGCTCTATCTGGCCACCGTCATCGACATCGCCTCCCGTCGCGTGGTCGGCTGGGCGACGGCCGACCACCTGCGGACCGATCTGGTCGCCGATGCCCTCACGGCCGCCTGTCGGAAGCGCCGTCCCACCCGGCCGGTGATCTTTCACTCGGATCGTGGCTGTCAGTACACCAGCCAGCAATTTTCCACGCTGGCAGCCCAGTTGGGGGTGCGCCTGTCGGTCGGCCGCACCGGACAGTGCTGGGACAACGCACTCGCCGAGTCGTTCTTCGCCACCATCAAGCGTGAGTTGCTCGACACCACCGCCTGGCCCAGCCGGGCCGCCGCCCGCACCGCGATCTTCGATTTCATCGAGGGCTGGTACAACTTGCACCGTCTGCACAGCAGCCTCGGCTATCGCAGTCCCGCCGAATACGAGACCGCACTCGCAGCCTGACCACCACACCGATGGTGTCCGTCGAAGCGGAACAAGCTCAACTCGTAGCAGCCTGCCCATCAAAGGGCTCTCCACGACTCCGTCGACCAGCCTTCCGGGACGCCCCGCAACTGCTGATTAAGAGTGGCGACTCGA
>NZ_JBEXRZ010000476.1:0-1342 GCF_040613325.1 Streptomyces sp. NPDC006283
GGGTCCCGCCTTCCCGCTTACCCCCCGGCACCCCGCCGCCCGCGGGGCCGGGTTCGGCGAACCGGGCCCGGCGGGAGAGGGATCCGCACGTCACAAGTGCGTCAGAGCAGTCCGTCCCACATCTGCTCCAGCAGCACCGACCACCAGCTCTCCGGCGACGACAGCGCCGCCGGGTCCAGGGCCGCCAGCTGCGCCTGGAAGTCGACCGTCCAGCGACCGGCCTGCTCCGGAGTGAGACCGAAGCGCAGGCGCCACATGCGGCCGAGCAACGCCAGGCAGCGCACGAACTCCGGCAGGCCCGTGTTCACGAACTGCGGCGCCACGGGCTGGCCGCCGGGACCCGCCTCCACGGGCACCGCGACGATGTGCGCGGTGCCGTACTGGACACAGATCGCCCGGCCGAAGTCGCTGCCGATCACCAGATACGAACCCGCGTCCGACGCCGGCTGCACCTGCCGCTGGGCGGCGAGCTCCGCCAGCGTTGGCACCACCGGCTGGGCGGGCTGCGCCCAGAAGAACGGGTTGAAGTCGCCCGGCAGGCCCGCCCACACCAGCGTCGCCGCGACGATCTCCGGCACGCCCTGCCGCGAGACGGCCCGCTGGTCGAACCGGCAGATGCCCTGCGGCCCGAACGCCCCCGCCAGCTCCTGGGCGACGCCCTCCGGCGGGATCGGCGGGGCCGGCGGAACCTGCGGCAGCGGTGCACGCACCGGCGCGGGCCGGGCGGGCCCGTCCGCCACCTGGTGCAGCTCACCCTGGTGCGCGATGAGCTGCTGCATGCCCTGCCGGCGGGACGCGTGGTCCCTGCCGTACGGGGCGATCGACGTGATCCGTGCCTGCGGCCACGTCTCGCGGATCATCCGCGCGCAGTACGCACCCGGCAGCTCGCACGACTCGAGCTCCGTGTGCAGCTCGAGCACCTGCTGCGGCGGCACGTTCATGGCACGCAGCTCGTGCAGGATCTGCCACTCCGGGTGCGGAGTGCCGGGGGCGGAGCGACGGATCAGCTGGGCCTCGGAACCGTCGGGTGCGCGGTAGCGCAGGACGGCCTGATAGCCGGGACCGACCGTGGGCAGACCGGTCGGCTGCTGCGGATACCCGTACGGCGGCCGCCCGCCGCCCTGAGGCGGCTGCGGCGCGTTCGCCACCGGCCCGGGAGGACCGGGCGGACCGGGGGGCTGCGGCGCGCCGGGGCCCATCTGGGCCGGGCCGGCCAGCATCGTCGCAGCATGATGCACACCCCCACCGGGCGGCGGCGTCGAACCAGGAGGCGCCGGCGGACCGGGAGGCTGCGGGGCCCCGGGCGGACCGGGGGGCTGCGGCGCACCCGGGCCCATCTGGG
>NZ_JBEXRZ010000477.1:0-1330 GCF_040613325.1 Streptomyces sp. NPDC006283
CGAGCAACCCAACACAACAAAACACTCGCACTGCCCGCCGCACAGACGTGATCACAACACCAGCCGCTACCCCAGCACGACCTCACGCTAATCACGCACGAGGTCGTAAGACCGTGTCCTACATGGCCTGTTGACAGTTGTCCTGGCATGGGGAGTGGGCGGTGGGGATGGATCGTGCCGGATGGCCTGTGGGAGCTCGCCAGGCCCCTGTTGCCTCCGGCTCGCGTGCGGCCGCAAGGCGGTGGGGTTGCGAACATCGATGATGAGGCGGTGTTCGCCGCGATCATCTACGTACTGGTCAGCGGTTGTGCCTGGCGGGCCTTGCCGCCTTGCTTCGGGGCGTCGAAGTCGACCGTGCATCGCCGGTTCGTCATCTGGTCCCGTGCGGGAGTCTGGGGCCGGCTCCATCAGAAGGTTCTCCAGCTCCTGGACGAACGGGGCCTGGTCGACCTCTCCCGCGTGGTCCTCGACTCGGCCCATGTCCGTGCTAAAAAGGGGGCGAACTTGCAGGTCCGAGCCCCGTGGACCGGGGTAAGCCAGGTTCCAAGATGCATGTCCTGTCCGACGCGGACGGACTGCCCCTACGCGTCGGACTCTCCGCGGCCAACACCCACGACAGCCAGGCACTGAAGCCAATGCTGTCCCATTTCCACATGGGACACGAATCCCATGCGGCCGAATCCAAGCCCCAACGCATGCACGCAGACAAGGCGTACGACGTCCCTCACCTGCGGAGATGGCTATGGGGCAAGCGTATTGGAGTCCGGATCGCCCGCAAGGGCATCGAGTCCAGCGAACGTCTCGGCCGCCGAAGGTGGGTCATCGAGCGGACGATGTCGTGGTTAACCGGCTACCGCCGACTCAACCACCGCTACGAGCGACATCCAGGCAACTACCTGGCCTTTCTCGGGCTGGCAGCCTCCGTCTGCTGCTACAAACGCTTCCGCAGCCTCACCATGTAGGACACGGTCTAAAGACGGAATTCCCCGAGGGCTGATGGGTGAAGCGGGATTCGGGGCGACAAGTTCGGGCCCCGTCGCATCCGCCATCCGCGGGCACCACCGGGATACTGTCGGCGTCGCGGCGGACGCGGAGGGAGGGATTAGCGAGACGACACGTTCCTACAAAGATCAACCGACGCCCGCAGACTACTGCCGCCACCAAGTCTAACTGCCAACCCTCAGCGGAACTCATTCTGAATGATCAGCAAGGTCGACCGATGGTACTCGGGCGCTGGCGTTGGGCTACGCGTCGTAGGTGACGGTGGTCATCATGCCGGATTCGGAGTGGTAGATGTTGTGGCAGTGGAGCATCCAGTCGCCGGGGTTGT
>NZ_JBEXRZ010000478.1:0-1321 GCF_040613325.1 Streptomyces sp. NPDC006283
TCCTCGATGGACGTGTCGCCGCGCAGTCCGTGGATCTGCGCGAGCCCGGTGATGCCCACGGGCATCCGGTGGCGGGCCTGGTAGCCCGGATAGGCGTGGCTGAACTTGGCGACGAAGTAGGGGCGTTCGGGTCTCGGCCCGACGAGGCTCATGTCCCCCCGCAGCACGTTCCACAACTGCGGCAGTTCGTCGAGGGAGGTGCGTCGCAGCAGGCTCCCGGTGGCGCTCATCCGCCGGTCCAGGGCAACGCTCCAGCGCGTGGCCGACTCGTGTTCGTCGGCGGGGCTGATCGTGCGGAACTTCAGGAGCACGAAGGGCCGCCCGTCCAGGCCGATGCGTTCCTGCCGGAAGATGACCCCGGGTCCGTCGGAGATACGCACGGCGAGCGCGCAGACGGCAAGCACGGGCGCGGCGGCCACGAGGACGAGGGCGGCGAGGCAGGCGTCCATGGCACGTTTGCCGACATGGGAGAAGGACCGGGCGGCGGCCGCCTCGAGGGGTCGTACGGGAAACCCCCACAGATGGTCGCGGCGGGGCGCCCGGGGGCGCGCGCTGGCGCCGGCGGGCGTGCCGTCGACGAGCCACACCCGGCAGCCGTGCCGGGCGAACAGGTCGACGAGCGCGGTGTCCGCCGGCCCCGAGGCGGGCGTCACGACAAAGACGGCGTGGCCGACGGCGTTCTGGATGACGGCCCGTCCGACGTCCTCGGGTGTGACGAGGACGGGCAGGGGCGCGGGAACGGGGCCGGCCCGGTGGCGGAAGGCGGGGTCGACGTGCCCGACGGGCCGCATCCCGTACTCCGGGTGCTCGTACAGGGCCGCGGTGACCTGCTGGGCCGCCGGCCCGCGCCCCACGACCAGCGCCGACCCCGGCCGGCGGGCCGCATACCGCCGACGGGAGTGGTACAGCACCGCCCGGCCCGCGCAGACGAGCACTGCCTGGCCGCCCGCGGCGAGGGTGGGGCCGGTCAACGCGACGTCGTAGCGGGCGTCGTAGGCGCCGAGGATCTCGGTGGCGACGTACCACTGGAGGAGCGCGAAGCCGAACAGGGTGGGCAGTTCGGCGAGCGCGGACGGCGACAGCCGATGGCTGTACAGCCCGCGCCATGTGTGCAGGACCGTCTGGAGCAGGACGAGCGGCGCCGCCGAGAAGAGCGGGAGGGGGGCGGCGGGCCACAGCACGGCGGGCACGATCACCACGGTGACCGTCAGGGCGACCGCGTCGGCCGCGACCAGCGCGGTGGTCGTCGGCGTCAACATCGGCAAGACCAAGGTCGTCCCGGAGGAGGAGGCGGTCGGCGACTACGTCACCTCCACCGAGC
>NZ_JBEXRZ010000479.1:0-1303 GCF_040613325.1 Streptomyces sp. NPDC006283
GCTCGACGAGATCCGCGCCGCGGTGACCCGACCATGGGCGCTGATGGAGGTCTGCGGCGGCCAGACCCACACCATCATCCGGCACGGCATCGACCGCTCGACCCGTGCGAGGTCGCACGGGAGATCGCCTCTTGATGGGACCTCTCAGAGCCGCCAGTCGTTGATCACTGTGCAGACCGCGCTCTGGCTGCACCCGCCCGCGACCGACCGCGGCACCGGCGGCCCTCCTCCCCTGCCGGGGATGCAGAGCCGCCTGGGCGCGCTCGACTGAAAGGGCGCGCGCTGCATGGACCCTGGGCCCGAGCGGCATACGCCGCCGCTCAGCCAGTCGTCCGACTGACCCGAGCACCAGTGCGCTGGTGACACGCGCCGCAACCGCCGTCAGCAGCACCATCCGGCTGCGGTAGACGAGGGCCCGGGACACACCGGCCGCCTCCGCCACAACGTCGAGCGAGATTTTGTCCGGCGGCCGGTGCGTAAAGAGCGTGAGCGCGGCGGCGAGGAGCTGCTTACGGCGCTGCTCGACGCTGAGCCGTCGGTACGCACGGGTCGCTGGAGCGGGGCTGGTCATGCTCCGCAGCGTAACCGCACTGTTCGCCACCGTACGGGTCGGCGACGAGTATCACGCCAGCAGCCCGGACGCCTTCCACAGCCGTCGGCCGGGCCCCCGCAGCACCCCGATGTCGTCCAGGAAGTCGGTGAGCCGCTTTGCACCCGACTGCATCACCTCTCGCCGGTGTCCGCTCGCCTTCACTTGCGCGACCGCCTCCCGCCGGTCCAGGCCGATATTCGTGTACACCTGCGGATTGACGAAGCAGATGGAGAAGCCCCGCGCCGCTTCTCCGCTGCCGATCCGGGTGACCTCCTGCTCCCAGCGCGGCGCGGTCACCATCTGGCGCCGCAACTCCTCGCGGGCGTACCGCACATGCCGTGCCTCCTCCACCACATGGATACGGGTGACGCCGCGCACCAGCGTCTGGACGCGCTCGTCCGGGAAGGTCAGGCGCTGCATCCAGTCGAGGATCTCCTCGCCGAGCAGTGTGGTGGCGAACGAACCGGGCGTGGTCGAGACGGTCTTCAGCACGCGTGCCAGATTGTGGTACATCCGCGGCACCGGATAGGCGGGCGCCCCGCTCTTCTGGATCATCTTGGCGAACATCATCGAGTGCCGGCACTCGTCCGCGATCTCGGTGAGCGCGTAGCGCACGTGGTTGCTGGTCACGGACTTGTCGTAGATGTGGCGCACCAGCAGCTGCATCAGGATGATCTCGAACCAGATGCCGAGCGAGGCGAGTGAAGCGGC
>NZ_JBEXRZ010000480.1:0-1289 GCF_040613325.1 Streptomyces sp. NPDC006283
GGTCCGGTGAACCCACCGATGCCCGCCGCACCCACTCGGGAGCAGGCGGCCCGCTGGACACGCTCGTCGCCTTCGAGCGCTGCCCGGTGCCGCAGTGGGCGGAACGCGCGGGGGAGCACCGTCTGCGCACCGTGTTCACGCGTCTCGCGTGCGCTCCCGCACCGAACTCATCCGTCTTCTCGAGCGTTCTGGGACCTGAACCCGTCCGGTCGCGTTGCTGGACCGTGATGAGAACAATGCGCAAACCCCTGGGTACCGACTGGGCGGTATGCCATTCTGCGAGCGTCAGGTAGATCCGGTGCGAAGGTGTCCCGCCCGCCGCGCCGGAGCGAACCGACCAGGTGGAGGCCGGCCATGTCGAATCTCGTACGCTCGCGCGTCAGGGCGGTTCCCCCGCCGCGCGCGGCCCTGCCCCGCGCCCGTTCCCTGCTGGACGCCGAGGCGCTCGTCGTACTGCACCGGGCCGCACAGGTGCTGCTGGACGACGTGGCAGGCCTGACCACCACTCTGGTCGGCGAACTGCGCGAACAGGAGCCCGCCTACCGGGCGGCGATCGACGCGGACGCCTCCGAGGTCTGGCAGGAGGTCCACCAGTCCCTGCGTCACAACGTGGCCTCCCTGATACGCCCCAGGGAGTGCCGGGACATCGCGCGGCGCACCTCGCGCGCGATCGGCGCCTCGCGGGCCGAGCAGGGCCTACCGCTCGACGCGGTGCTGCACGCCTTCCGGCTGGGCGGGGCGCTGGTGTGGCAGGGGCTCGTCGACGAGACCGCCCGGCGCCACCCCGAGGACATGCGGCTGCTGGTCCATGTCGCCGCGGACGTCTGGAACTTCGTCGACGAGCACTGTGCCCTCGTCGCTGACGCCTACCGCCAGGCGGAACGCCGGATGGCCTGGCGCCGTGAGAACCGCCTGCGCCTGATGACCGCGGCGCTGCTGGACGGCACGGCCCGCATCACGGACCTGCCCGAAGCGGCGACGATGCTCGAGATTCCGGAGGACGGCCGCTACGTGGTGATCGCGGCCGACTCCGTCCATCCGCACGCACCCGGACCCCTCGTGACGCTGCCGCCGGGCACTGCGGCGGTGTGGCACACCACGCCGGAGGCGGAGCTGGCCGTCGTCCAGCTCGTGGGCGCGGCAACGGCGCCGAAGACCGCGCCTGTGACGGAAGGTCAGGAGGGCGTCCCGCACGGGGGCGACGTGCCGGACCGCGTCGGCGGCACCGCAGGCGCGGCCCCCGGCGGGCCCCTCGACCCCGCCGCCCTCGCCGCCGCGCTGCACGCGGC
>NZ_JBEXRZ010000481.1:0-1246 GCF_040613325.1 Streptomyces sp. NPDC006283
TCAGACCCCCGCCCTGCGGATACCTCATCCAACCGGCTTACCTCGACGATCACCAACCGTCAGCCCCTACGACAAGACGACTTCAACGTCAGTAACCCTCGGGCAGGCACAGTGGAGTGTCGCTGTGGGTCACCGGTGGGCCTGCTGGTCGCCGGCGCCGGGCGTACGGTGACAGTGTGGCCGCTGCTCTCCAGGACAGGGGCGCCGTCGGGAGCGGCGATCAGGCACCGTCGCTTTCGGTGTACGCCCGTCCCGCTCGGCTTCCGCCGGAGCGTTCCGGTCTGCGGGACGGGCGCCATCCATGCCACCCGGGACGCGCGGGCCCTCGGACGCGCGAGACGCGTGCGTCCCTTCCGCAGCCGGTGAGGCGCTGCGCGCGGCTCGCCGAGCCGGGGGCAAACCGTGCGACTTCTGCCGACTGACTCGGAACTGGGAATCCTGTAGTAGGCGAGACCGGGTCAGGTGTCGTTCTCCGCTCACGGCCAGGGCTCGCAGCGTACCCGCCGGTGGTCTGGGTTCTCCGGCGGGTACATGGGGGCCGCGAGGTGCGGGCCTGGCTTCCAGCGTCTCTCTGCCGCGGTCGCCATGCATCCGGACGGGCGTCCGCACCCCGCCCCGCTCTGATCGCTCCGACCCGGGCCCAACGGGTCCTGCGGGCGCCACGGGTGCGACGGGCGACCAGGGTGCGACGGGTGACCCGGGCCCGACCGGACCCACGGGCCCCCAGGGCGCGACCGGCGCGACCGGCGCGACGGGCGCCACGCCTGTCCTGGACGTGGTTGCAGACCAGTCGATCTGTATGGTTGCCCCCGGGGGGCGCCATCACGCCCTGCGAAGTACCCTGCCCCGCCGGCTACGAGGCCACAGGGGGTGGATTCGCCCTCGGTGCAGGAGCTGGCGTGGATGTGCTAACCAGCATCCCGAACGGCGACATGGAAGATCCCAATCCCCCGCTCAGCTGGTTCACCGAGTTTACAAAACAACACTCCGGACGTGCGGCCCGTCCGGGTAAGTGTCCTTTGCCTCCGGACCACCCCCTAGAAGCCTCTCCTGCGCTCCACTCGCATCCGTCGGGACTCGGCCCCGACGGATGCGCGATGGAAAACCCCGCGCGGTCCGTACCGGATCAACGAGTCCGCCGCTCTCCTCGACTTGACACCGCGTAGTACTGAAGGTCCTGTACGCGGGGAGTGGGCTGCACCGGATGGCGGGTCGTGACGGAGGCGACGGTGCGCCCCTCGCGATT
>NZ_JBEXRZ010000482.1:0-1245 GCF_040613325.1 Streptomyces sp. NPDC006283
ATACGACGCCCTCGGCCGCCGCACCGGACGCACCACACCCACCGGCGCCGTCAGTTCCTGGACCTACGACGCCGCAGGTCGGCGCACCTCCCTCAACTTCCCCCACGAGCAGGCCGCCCTGAAGTGCGTCTTTCCAGCGCATGGTCCCGCGGGCCTGGCCCTTTCCGGTGGGATCGCGCGACATGATCGCCATGTAAACCGCCCTGAACGCCTTCGACGTCACCGTCGCCGGCCGGCTCTCAGCAGCCCGCCAGTAACCCCACTACCCGAGTTACACCGCTCGTTTGACAGACCCCGATTTAGAGACCAAGCTAACACAACGGTGTTGAGGCCAGTACTGATCCACGGTCACCCGACTTTGATTCAGCCCTGCTCCTCGCCCTTCCTCCGGATGCGTCTGAGCGCCGCTTCCCAATCATCGCGTGTGAATCCCAGGGCATCAGACAATTGAATCAGGTCTTCTGGCCCGTTCGAGGCGCCTGCGGTGACGATAGCAGCCGACGGGGCGTTGCCGGCTTCAGCGTTGACTTCGCTCCATAAAAGTGTAAGTTCCACGAACTTCCTCCGCTTAAGCGTTATGATTCACCTGCTTAAAAATTCCTTCTCATGTCAGTCGTCTATTTCCTGTTGGTTGAACGCAGACATCGCCCGAACCAAGATTTTGCGAATCCTCCACGATGCACGCTGCAGCCAAGAGTGGTTCATGTGAACCATCCAAGCCTTCCAGGAGGCCCTGAGCCCGTTGCCTGACTCCCGTTGCCATGTTCTTCCGCTCTCATGAGCGACGCTTGAGTACCTGATACCTAAAAGGGGTGAAACGAACGACGGTGTACTGATCTTTGAAAGAGTGTTTCATCCTGGCGAGGGTGTTTGCTAACTGGCATGAAGCCGACCGCTTGGGTCGGGCGGTGCCGGCATGTGATGTGTGTGGAGAGGCGATGTGGCGGTGGCCGGTGCCGCCGACGGCCTGGGAAGAGGAGATCTGGTCCTGGCCCTGGTGCCATGCTGCCGTCTTATATAGGCGGCGAGTGGCGCGGCGATGGCGCGTCTTCTCCAGCCACACCCGGCGGCTTCCAGCGTCGCCCGGGCACGGTTCTGCGCCCATACAGGCGGACGCAAGTATCTGCATCATGGCCGGAAGGCTCGCCCGGCATCCCCTGGCACTTCCCATAGCTCGCTCATCGTCGAGGTTGTACGGCGGTGTCGCCTTCCAAGGGACAGCATCGGTTGGCGTCGTTCTTCCGG
>NZ_JBEXRZ010000483.1:0-1242 GCF_040613325.1 Streptomyces sp. NPDC006283
CGCGAGGTGGCCGACGAGTTCACCGCCTCGACCGGCCGGCAGCGGTGGGTGCTGGGCTCCATGGGCCCCGGCACCAAGCTGCCCACCCTGGGACACGCCCCCTACACCGTGCTGCGCGACGCCTACCAGCGAAACGCCGAGGGACTGATCGCCGGCGGCGCCGACGCGCTGCTGGTGGAGACGACGCAGGACCTGCTGCAGACCAAGGCCGCCGTGCTGGGCGCCCGCCGCGCCATGCAGGCCACCGGCACCGGCCTGCCGCTGATCTGCTCGGTGACCGTCGAGACGACCGGCACGATGCTGCTGGGTTCGGAGATCGGAGCCGCGCTCACCGCGCTCGAGCCGCTCGGCATCGACATGATCGGCCTGAACTGCGCCACCGGCCCCGCCGAGATGAGCGAGCACCTGCGCCACCTCTCCCGCCACTCCCGCGTCCCGATCTCCTGCATGCCCAACGCGGGCCTGCCCGTCCTCACCAAGGACGGCGCCCACTACCCCCTCACGCCCGCCGAACTCGCCGACGCACAGGAGCAGTTCGTCGCCGACTACGGCCTCTCCCTGGTCGGCGGCTGCTGCGGTACGACGCCCGAGCACATGCGCCGCATCGTCGAACGCGTCCGTGACCTGACCCCACCGGCCCGCGAGCCGCGCCCCGAGCCGGGCGCCGCGTCGCTGTACCAGACGGTGCCGTTCCGGCAGGACACGTCGTACATGGCGATCGGCGAGCGAACGAACGCGAATGGGTCGAAGAAGTTCCGCGAGGCGATGCTCGAGGGCCGCTGGGACGACTGTGTGGAGATGGCCCGCGACCAGATCCGCGAAGGCGCCCACATGCTCGACCTGTGCGTCGACTACGTCGGCCGTGACGGTGTCGCGGACATGGCCGAGCTGGCCGGACGCTTCGCCACCGCCTCCACGCTGCCGATCGTGCTGGACTCCACCGAGGTCGACGTCCTGCGCGCCGGTCTGGAGAAGCTCGGCGGCCGCGCGGTCATCAACTCCGTCAACTACGAGGACGGCGACGGCCCCGACTCACGCTTCGCCAAGGTCGCCGGCCTGGCCCGCGAACACGGCGCGGCCCTGATGGCCCTGACGATCGACGAAGAGGGCCAGGCCCGTTCGGCCGAGCACAAGGTCGCCATCGCCGAGCGGATCATCGACGACCTGACCGGCAACTGGGGCATCCACGAGTCGGACATCCTCATCGACACCCTCACCTTCACCATCTGCACCGGCCAGGAG
>NZ_JBEXRZ010000484.1:0-1242 GCF_040613325.1 Streptomyces sp. NPDC006283
CGCGAGGTGGCCGACGAGTTCACCGCCTCGACCGGCCGGCAGCGGTGGGTGCTGGGCTCCATGGGCCCCGGCACCAAGCTGCCCACCCTGGGACATGCCCCCTACACCGTGCTCCGCGACGGTTTCCAGCAGAACGCCGAGGGCATGATCGCCGGCGGCGTGGACGCCCTCATCGTCGAAACCACGCAGGACCTGCTGCAGACCAAGGCCGCGATCCTTGGTGCCCGCCGCGCCATGGAAGCGACGGGAACAGATCTTCCGCTGCTGTGCTCACTCGCCTTCGAGACGACCGGCACGATGCTGCTGGGTTCGGAGATCGGAGCCGCGCTCACCGCGCTCGAGCCGCTCGGTGTGGACATGATCGGTCTGAACTGCTCGACGGGTCCGGCGGAGATGAGCGAGCACCTGCGCTACCTCTCGCGCCACTCCCGTATCCCTCTGCTGTGCATGCCGAACGCCGGCCTCCCCGTCCTCACCAAGGACGGCGCGCACTTCCCGCTCGGCCCCGAAGGGCTCGCCGACGCGCAGGAGCAGTTCGTGTCCGACTACGGCCTCTCCCTGGTCGGCGGCTGCTGCGGTACGACGCCGGAGCACATGCGTCAGGTCGTCGAGCGGGTGCGCGGAACGGTGCCGTCCGATCGCGAGCCGCGCCCCGAGCCGGGCGCCGCGTCGCTGTACCAGACGGTGCCGTTCCGGCAGGACACCGCGTACATGGCGATCGGCGAGCGGACGAACGCGAATGGGTCGAAGAAGTTCCGCGAGGCGATGCTCGAGGGCCGCTGGGACGACTGTGTGGAGATGGCGCGCGATCAGATCCGCGAAGGCGCCCACATGCTCGACCTGTGCGTCGACTACGTCGGCCGTGACGGCGTCGCGGACATGGAGGAGCTGGCCGGACGCTTCGCCACCGCCTCCACGCTGCCGATCGTGCTGGACTCCACCGAGGTCGAGGTCCTGCGCGCCGGGCTGGAGAAGCTGGGCGGCCGCGCGGTCATCAACTCCGTCAACTACGAGGACGGGGACGGACCGGAGTCGCGGTTCGTCAAGGTCACGAAGCTGGCGAAGGAGCACGGTGCCGCGCTGATCGCCCTGACGATCGACGAAGAGGGCCAGGCCCGTTCGGCCGAGCACAAGGTCGCCATCGCCCAGCGGATCATCGACGACCTGACCGGCAACTGGGGCATCCACGAGTCGGACATCCTCATCGACACCCTCACCTTCACCATCTGCACCGGCCAGGAG
>NZ_JBEXRZ010000485.1:0-1215 GCF_040613325.1 Streptomyces sp. NPDC006283
GTCCTGCGGTCCGCCGTGGACGAAGGCCGAGGAGCGGCCCGGGGGCAGCGTGCGCGGTGGCCGGTAGCGGTCGAACTGAATCTCCTCGCCCGGCGGCTGCGCGGTGATTGCGACGTCTCCACTCGATGCCTGGCACGGTTCGCAGTGCGGACGAGCTGATGCCGCCGCAGAGCCCGTGCGAAAGTGGAGTAGCCGCCCGCATAGCAGACTTCGACGACCCTCGAAGCGTCGATGCCCACAGATGAGCGTCGTCGCTCAGCCGCTGGCGGCAGAACGGGCCCGTCAGAAACGCACCTTGTCGTACGTCAGCCCAACAACTTGTACGTCACCTCAGGCGGCAGGTGCTCTGGCCTGCTGCCGGGGAAGCTGAGGTGGAGCTGCCCGTACCGCTGCTGATCGGGATTTTTCTCCCACCGCTCCGGGCGCTCGAATCTGACGTTCACGGGGTACGAGTGGAACTTACCCGCGGCGCAGTATGGCTTGCAGTCATTGACCACGTTCAGCCCGACGCCCACAGCGGACATCGGCCCCCACGACGACCACTTGAGTTCGGTCAGCCTGCTGTTGCCGTCCCCGCAGGCGATCAAGTACTCGCTTGGGCGCACCTGCGCCTTCATGGAGCAGTCCACGACCACGACCTGGTCAGCGGGCTGTGCCGCCACGGAGGGGGACGCCGAGGCCGTTGCCGGTACAACGCCTGCTGCGAGCGACATCGTGGCAAAGACCACGGCCGCGGTGCTCAGCTTTCGTCTCTGCATGTCTGATCCCAACCGTCTCTCCCCGAGCCACTTCGCACCGTCCCGCGCGCCCTACCGCCCAACGCACCCCCCAGAACGGCTGCTCCTGTATCGACGCTACGACCGCACCGGGGGACCCACCACTGGGGCGCGCGAGGGCAACGTCCGCCCGCATGTCCCGGAACATCAGCCCCACCGCAGCAGGCCATGCCTACGCAGAACGCGGCAGATGGTGGCGTGCACCGCCCAGAGCAGGTTGGCCGCGCTTTCCCAGCCGACCTGAACGGGATCACATCCGCTCGTCCAGCAGACGCACCTGCGGCCAGCCGCCGCTCCAGAGCCCGAATGTCCCTTCTGGCCGCATCGTGCAGAGCCAGCCACTCGGCCTGCGAAATCGTCCAGCGCAACCGGCGGCTCTCCTAGCTAGTACTGCAACGGTTCTTGTCGTGACGGTTGTTTGGTTTCGGGTGGTGTGTGG
>NZ_JBEXRZ010000486.1:0-1212 GCF_040613325.1 Streptomyces sp. NPDC006283
CGAACACGCTTGTGTCAGATGCCCCGTCCTGATCGTCCACGCGACAGAGCGTCCCCGGCTTGTCGAAATCCGCGACAACCTCCTCACGCGCATCTTGGAAGCCGAAAGGGAAGGCTGGCTCGGCGAGATCGAGGGGCTGCAGAGCAGCCTGACCCACGCCGAGGAGAAACTTGCCCAACTCGACGCCCAGACCTCCCGGAAGCAGGAGTCTGTCGACCTGGGAATTCCTACCTTCCGGGAGATCGTTGCTCGCACCACTGCGGCGGCCAACCCGCCGGGGCCTGCGTGACTGAACAGCTGTCACTCCGGCGTGCTCAGCGGACACCGCCACAGAACGCGGCACTTGGACGAGCTTCATCCACGTGGATGATCTACACCACCCCGACCTCGGCCACGGGCCACGTTCTACAAGCGGCGGGCCAGCAGGTGGGTGTCGAGGAAGCCCCGCTCAGACGCCGGGTCGTGGAGCAGCCGAGCCACCGTGACGAGTCCGGCCCCGGCCAGCAACTCGGCAAACTGCTCCGCCGGCCAGCTATAGGCAGGCGCCACCTTGTGGTCGAAGCGGACAGGCTCCGGCCCTTCGGTTCCGAAGAAGGACGCCAGGAGCAGGCCCCCTGGTGCCAGGACACGCACCTGCTCAGCGAGTAGCGCGGGCAATTCTCCAGGTGGGGTATGGATCACCGAGTAGTGGGCCAGCACTCCGCCGAGCGCGCCGTCCTCGACTGGCAGGGCCTCCATTCGCGCTTCGTCGAACCGCAGCGCCGGATGGGCCCGCCGGGCGTGGGCGACCATAGCGGGGGAGAGGTCGAGCCCGAAGGCGTCCAGCCCCAAGTCGTGCAACATGGCCGTCAAATGGCCGGGTCCGCACCCGACGTCGGCTGCCCGCAAGTTCCCCGTCCCACGCACGAGCTCGGCGAAGGTGCCGATCATGTTCCGTGCGAACGGCTGCGTCTCCAACCGATTAGCGAACATCGACGCATAAAGGTCGACGACCCCGTCGTAGGCCGCCCTGGTCTCGTCCTGGTGTCTTAACACGGGAAGGAAGCTAACACCCGCGCCGTTCACAGCGGTTCTCCGGCCCCAGACCGGCCCCTTCCCCGCAGGACCACCTGACCACGGGACGCCCCGGTAGTTCGGAGAAGGCAGCTGCCGAGGGTGCGCAGCGGTATTGGCGGAGTGCACTTGTTCCGCAGGTGCGGTATTCCGACGCGG
>NZ_JBEXRZ010000487.1:0-1144 GCF_040613325.1 Streptomyces sp. NPDC006283
ACTCGACCTGCCTCATGCACTGGTCGAGTGGGTCACGATGCTTATCGTCACCCGTGAGGGTGACCGCCGCTGCAAGCTCCCGCCGCACAAGCGCGCCCTCGTCGCTCTCGCCTACCTGCGCAAGCACGACACTCTCGCGCAGATCGCCGCCGGGTTCGGCATATCCGTAGGCACCGCCCACGCCTACACCACCGCCGTCGTGCGGCTCCTCGCCGACCGGGCGCCGGGCCTGCTCAAGACCCTGCGCGAGCACGACCCGGACTACGTGCTCCTGGACGGCACCCTCAGCGAGTGCGACCGCCTGGGCGACGGACGCGCCGATTACTCCCACAAGCACCGGCGCCACGGCGTGAACGTGCAGGTCGTCACCGATCCCGGCGGCCGGCTGCTGTGGCTCTCGCCCGCCCTGGCGGGCCGCGCTCACGACCTGACCGCCGCACGCACCCACTGCATCATCCGAATCTGCGAACGCCAGGGCGTCCCGATCGTCGCCGACCGCGCCTACATCGGCGCCGGCTCCTGGGCCACCACCGCCATCCGCCGCCCGCCCAACGGCGAACTGTCACCGACCGAACGGACGCTGAACCGGGCACTCGCCCGGGCCCGCGCTCCTGTCGAACGAGGCGTCGCCCGCCTGAAGTCCTGGCAGATCTTCCGCCGGAGCCGCTGCAGCCCGAACCGCATGACGGACATCGCCGCCGCGGTCCTCACCCTGGAGAGGCAACGCTGAAAAGGCTCAGTAACTGCCGCCCCCTCCGGCGCACTTCCGCTCGGTCATGCCGTCGTGCTCGGCTGGGAGATACTGCGGCCATGCACGGGTCCAGTTAGCGCGGTATAGCCGGCGGCGGCGCGCGATCTCCAGCGCGCGACCCAACAACTGCGAGGCGGAGGCCGAGGACTTCCTCGGCCGCTGCCTGGTGGCCCTGGCGGTCGAGCCCCGCGGACGCCGGTGTCCCGGCCGTGTAGGACTGCCGCTTCATCGACTGCGGTCGCCCGGCCGGATACCTGCAGGACCGTCCTGTATCGGCCTGCACGACCTGGCCACCTGGTGCGCCGTTCACGGCCGTGCAGTGTCCTGGGGTTGACCGTCCCGTGTGCGGTCCCGGGGCTGGGGCTTCTGCTCCGACTCCTCGTGCGGTCGCGG
>NZ_JBEXRZ010000488.1:0-1122 GCF_040613325.1 Streptomyces sp. NPDC006283
GGCCTGCGCCAGATCCAGCACTGCAGTCAGATCGTCGACGGATGCCTCACCGCGACCGGCCTCACACTGACGACACCACGCTTACAACCTCAGTAGAGCGCGACGGACACTGCTTCACCCAGGCGCCCCCGATCACCCAGCCGGCATGAACCGTCCGCGCCTTCTCGACGGGGCCAGGACACCTTGACAACCACATTGGGAATCACTTGGCCGCTCGGAAGAACAGGGCCCACTCGGCGGGACACCATCATGCGGCGGCTGGCGGTTGTGGGTTCAGGCGGCTGCGTGCAGGCGTGCCCAGTGGGTGGTGCCGCCGGGGTGGGTGCTCATGCCGTGGGCTTCCGCGAGGGCGCTGATGATGGTGATGCCGCGGCCGTGTTCGTCGTCGGCGCAGGAGGTGGTCCAGGCGCCGTCGTGCTGGGCGGTGCCGCCGTCGCTGACGCCGACCCAGACCCTGCTGCCGGTGTGCGCGCGGTGCAGATGAAGGGCCAGGGGCGGCTGGGCGTGCTCGACGGCGTTGGTGACCAGTTCGGAGACCACCAGCAGTACCGCATCCACATCCTCTGCGGCGATCTGCCAGTCCCTGAGCGCGGCACCCGCCACCTGCCGGGCAGCGGCTGCTGCCTCGGGCCGGTGTTCCAGCGCCTGGGTCACATCGCCATGGTTGTCGGCGGGCCGGGGCGCATCGCTGATCAGGCGAGCCCTGATGGGCTCCTTGACGGTGAGGGATGGGGCGGTGGCGTTGAGAAGGACACGCATGGCCAAGCTCCACTTCCCGGACTCAGTGTGCGGGACCCGATTCTGGGCGCACCGCCTGTCGTATCCCGATCTAAACGCGCCACCTCCGTTAATGACAATTCTGTTGGCGTAAGGCGCATCACTCGAATCGCAACCAAGATCCAAAATATCGGATATGAGCGCATACCCCACGTGTTTCCTGAAGCCGGCTCGAGGAGGCGGGCGTACGGTTTGACGGTGTCAGGGCCAGGTTGAGTCGGGTCCAATCCATAACGTCCTCGTGCGTGATTAGTAGGGCTTGGTCAGGTCGGTATGGATGCGGGTATGTCGCGGTGGCAGGTGGGGCAGGCGCCGGCCCAGGTGGCGAGGAGCGATTGAAGCTCG
>NZ_JBEXRZ010000489.1:0-1106 GCF_040613325.1 Streptomyces sp. NPDC006283
GAGAGCGCTTCCCTGACACGGAAGAGGTCACTGGTTCAATCCCAGTATCGCGCACGCAGTACGCTGCAGGCAGTAACCCGTTACACATGGCAGGTCACCCTGCGCGATTAGCTCAGCGGGAGAGCGCTTCCCTGACACGGAAGAGGTCACTGGTTCAATCCCAGTATCGCGCACCGTCCGAAGCCCCCGGTCGTCTCACGACCGGGGGCTTCGTCGTTCACCCGCCGCTCGCGCACTCACGACGGGGAACTCACGACGGGACTCACGAAGAGAAGAGCATCCGCCCGAAGCTGCGCTGACGGTAGTGGCCGTGGTGGCCGCCGTGGTGACCGCCGTGCTGCGGTGCGCCCCACGCCGGCGCCGCGGGAGCCGCCGCGGCCGGGTAACCCTGCGGGGCCGGCGGCGGGGGCGGCGCCTGCTGGGTCCACTGGGACTCGAGTCGGGTCAGCGACTCCAGCTCCCCGTAGTCGAGGAATATGCCCCGGCAGCCGCTGCACTGCTCGATCTGGACGCCGTTGCGGTTGTACGTGTGCATCGCTGCATGACACTTGGGACACTGCATCGTCGGCTCAGCTCCTCGCCGTTCGGTCGACATCGCCGGAATGCATGCCCGGCGACGAGGGTTTCACCCTACGACGGAGCGATGGCTTCCAACTCGGGTGGCTGTGTCCCGATTCGGGTACAGGCGTCGAGCACCGCCTGCTCGACTTCGTCCGGTTGACGCTGCTCCGCCGCCGCCCTGGCCAGAGCGAGCGCGGCCGTCTGAGCGGTCAGCGCCCGTGCCGGAACGTCCAGTTGAGGCCAGGGGTCTTCGGCGGCCGGGACCGCCGGGCCTTGTGCGGCGGTGTACGCCGCGAGGAAGCGCTGCCAGACCTCGGGCGGCAGCAGCCCCGACGCGAACCAGGCCGCCGGGCGGGCCAGGTCCCACGCGGGATCGCCGAGACCGAGGTCGTCGACGTCGATCAGCAGCCAGGGGCCGTTCGGTGGTGGGTGACGTACGAGCTGGCCCAGATGCAGGTCGCCGTGGCACACGGCGCTCCGGCGCGGGGAGGGTGCCTCGCCGCGCGCCCAGGCGGGCAGCCGCGCCCAAGCGCGCCGGACGTCGG
>NZ_JBEXRZ010000490.1:0-1096 GCF_040613325.1 Streptomyces sp. NPDC006283
CGCCGAAAGTCCCGTGACGCGACGCTCCGACATGATCAACCTGCGTGCTTCAACCCCCACCACACACAGACCAACGACCCAGGTCAGCCGCCGTCACCGCTAATCACGCACGAGGTCGTTAGCGTGGAGCCATGGCCCGATAAGGAGCTGAGAATGGGGAAGCGACGTAGCTACGACACCGAATTCCGTGAGGCGCCGTGCGTAGAGACGATCGTGGTCGATGGCCAGGAGCACGCTGTGAAGGGTGTATTTCTGTCGAACAGCAAGATTAGGCGCGGGAATCTGAGCGCCGCCAGGCTCCAGGATCTGGCAGATCTCGGTCTGGAGTGGATCTCAAGCCCCCGGGTTTCATGGGGTCAACGTTCAAATGTCGCCACCGGTCCACTTCAGCCGTCGCCGAGAAGGGCAGGCCGCACCACAGGGTCTAGGTAGCCGGCTGGTGTGTAGGAGTGGAGGGACTCGAACCCCTCACGCCAGGAGGCACACCGGGACTTGAATCCGGCGCGTCTGCCCATCCCGTCACACTCCCTCAAGCCCACCAGTCTATCCCCGAACCCTTTCCCCAACCCACCGACCGCAGACAGCTGGCGCGTCGGCAGTTCCCCAACGCCCCCGGCGGACAGGGCGAGATAACTGACCGAGAATGCGAACCGCCGCTGCGAAGGGACTGCCATCAATGCGCCGGTGGCAGCGGCCTCTGCCCAGGCCAGCGGCTCCCTCCCCTGACCGCGACCGGGGGCGCTGCTGGGCTGCGCAGAGCGAGCATGACGGCCTACCAGGCAATTGTGCCGACGGCAGGTAAGCGAGACGGCTAACGCCCGCCAGACAAAGTGCGGGCTGCCTCCGCCGTCCCGAGGCAGCCCACAGCGACACGACAACGGGGAGCGCTGTCTTCGCAATCCATATTGGATCACGAAACCTCAGGCTTGCGCATAGGTGATCGCTACTCAACCACCTGCTGTAGCCCCCCTTCAGGGCGGCCCGCACGCTCTCCCCGGCCAGCTCTACTGAGGTTGTAAGCGTGGTGTCGTCAGTGTGAGGCCGGTCGCGGTGAGGCATCCGTCGACGATCTGACTGCAGTGCTGGATCTGGCGCA
>NZ_JBEXRZ010000491.1:0-1070 GCF_040613325.1 Streptomyces sp. NPDC006283
GAGTTCCCGATCATGTTGGTGCTGATGTACACGTATCTCTTCGGAGGTGCCATCGCCGGCTCCGTCGACGCGTACATCCAGTTCCTGCTGCCCGGCATCCTGACCATGAGCGTCGTGATGATCACGATGTACACGGGTGTCGCGGTCAACACCGATATCACGAAGGGCGTCTTCGACCGCTTCCGTACGCTGCCGATCTGGCGGCCTGCGCCGATGGTCGGCTATCTGCTCGGCGACGTGGTGCGCTATCTGATCGCCTCCGTGGTGATGCTGACGGTCGGCGTGGTCATCGGCTACCGCCCGGACGGCGGCCTGGTGGGCATCGCGTTCGGCGTGGTGCTGCTGATGCTCTTCTCGTTCTCCTTCTCCTGGATCTGGACAATGTTCGGCCTGCTGCTGCGCACGGAGAAGTCGGTGATGGGCGTCAGCATGATGGTGATCTTCCCGCTGACCTTCCTGAGCAATGTCTTCGTCGACCCGAAGACGATGCCGGGCTGGCTACAGGCCTTCGTCAACAACAGCCCTGTGACGCATCTGTCCACGGCGGTCCGCGACTTGATGGCAGGCGACTGGCCGGCGGCGGACATCGCCTGGACGCTGGGCTGGTCGGCGGTACTGGTGGTGGTCTTCGGCTCTGTGACGATGCGGCTCTACAACCGCAAGTGAGGGCAAGGACGGCCGACTCTTTGTGACGGTCGGCTCCTCGTGACGGGCGCCCCGAAGGACCGGGGGCCCGGTCGCCGTTACGTTGTTTGTTTGTCTCTGGTGGAAGCCCCAGCGTCGGTGGGGCCGGGCGAGGGGCCCGGTACGAGGGAACGCCAGGAAACGGGGACGGACCATGCGGCTGCTGACCATGGAAGTCAGCCGCGTCGCGGTGCCGTCGGTGAATGTCCCGCCTCCGCCCGTGGGGGCGCGGCGTCTCGAAGGCGCTGGGGGCGTGGGCTGCAGGCGTGCTGCTGCCGAGTGCCCGTCCCTGCGCGGCCGAGGTCGATGCCGGCCTTCCTTGTCCAGGGTGCGCAACAGCGGCGAGGACGCGGACGCCCGCGAGGTGCTGCTGGCCAAGCAGCGCC
>NZ_JBEXRZ010000492.1:0-1055 GCF_040613325.1 Streptomyces sp. NPDC006283
GCGGGATCAGTTGCCGACATCACCCAAGCCCGGGATGCCGGCCTGGTCGACCTCCTGGCCGACACCATCGACCTGCAGATCCTCGCCGACGCCGGCTACCAGGGCCTGGCCGCACAGACCCACGGCCAGGTCGTCACACCACCCCGCAAACGCCGCGGCAAACACCTCGAGCACCTGCAATGGCTCATGGCCCACCACGAAGCCGCCCGCTTCGCCCACTCCTCAGCACGCATCCCCGTCGAGCACGGCATCGCCCACCTCAAGAACTGGAGAGCCCTCGCGCGACACCACACCCGCCGGGACAACCTCCCTGACACCATCCGGGCCATCGCCGGACTCCAATCCGACCAGCGAGCAACCCAACACAACAAAACACTCGCACTGCCCGCCGCACAGACGTGATCACAACACCAGCCGCTACCCCAGCACGACCTCACGCTAATCACCCACGAGGTCGCAAGGGAGGGCATCGTCTATCCGCGGCTTCGGATATGGGCAAGGAAGTCGTCCAGCACGGCCTTGGCCGGTGGGGTCATCACAGGCAGATGCCGGTCGTCCAGGTGCCACCAGTCCCGCGCCATATGGAACAGCTCCAACTGTCCAGGCATGGCCAGATGGGGGAAACGGCGCGGGAGGTGCGAACTGCAGTGCGCCGCTTGGTCTGCAGCCGGCGCCGCTCGTAGAGCCCGGTCTGCTCGTCCGTCCGGTCCGGGACGTCTTCAGGCGCGGGGCGGACGGTCCGCCGAACCACAGCTGGTCTCCGCCACCGAGTGCGACGCCGTCGATGTCGTACTCCGTCTCGGCGAGGAACAGCACGCAGCGTCGGCAATGTTCGTCCCTGAGCGGCAGCACGCGACGGCACCGATGGCAGGGCGCTGAGGGACGGTCGATCCCAGTTGAGGCAGGGCGCGCACCGCTGGTCCCTTTCGTTCGTCCAGGCGAGGCACTCGCGGCAGCTGCCTAGGTGTTCTGTCCGAGGAGGTTGTGGACGGGTGAGCCAGGTCTCGGCTGAAGGATCTTGAACAACTCGGGAACGGACGACACCGGACGAACCG
>NZ_JBEXRZ010000493.1:0-1034 GCF_040613325.1 Streptomyces sp. NPDC006283
GGGCGCCCGCCCCCTTACCGCGCCCGCAGGGCGCCCGGCGGGCTCAGTGCCTCGAACGCCCCCATCAGCAGCGGATCCAGCGCATCCGCGGCCATCCGCCCCGCCGGAGCCGGCCGCCGCGGCCCGGCAGGCTCCCCGGCCCGCAGCAGCTCCAGATACGCGGCCTGCGTCTCGGCCGACGGGTCGATGCCCAGCTCGTCCGCGAGGACCTCCCGCAGCTGCTGGTAGGCGCGCAGCGCGTCCGCCCGGTTGCCCGCCGCGGCGAGTGCCGTCATCCGGCACCGGTGGGCGCTCTCCCGGAACGGCGCGCGGCGCACCGCCTCGTCGGCGTAGCGCACCGCGTGGTGTTCCGTGCCGAGCACCGACGCCGACAGGCTCGCCAGCTCCAGCGACATCAGGCGCAGTTCGTCGACCCGCTCGCGTACCGAGTTGACCCACTCGCCCTCGTGCGCCGGCAGGAACGAGCCGCGCAGATTGGACACCGCGCCCGAGGCGAGCTGGTGCGCCACCGCGTGCGCACCCTCGGCGAACGCCGTCCTGGCCTCCGCCAGCGCCGCCTCCGCGGCCTCCAGGTCGACCGCCGCGTCGTCCGGCAGTCGCAGTACGTACCGTCCGCTCTGTGCGATCAGTGGTGTCCCGCCCGGCTTCTGCAGCGGGCCGGTGACATAGGCGCGGACCCGGCTCACCACACTGCGCAGCGCGGACGCCCAGGTGTCGGGCAGTCCTTCCGGCCACACGGTGTCCGCGAGCTGGTCGCGGCTGGTTCCGGACGTACGCTCCAGAATCAGCCGGGCGAAGGCCACTTGGGCCTGAGCGCTCGACAGATGCTGGGGCGCCGTCCCGTCGTGTTCGATCGTGACAAGACCTACGAGTCTGATCAGCAACGCTGAGTCCCCCAAGACTTCGGCTGCACGCGGCACACACACGCGCGGGGGCGCGAATAAGGAAAAAGGAAGGTCGCGAATACGCGCCCCGGCTTCGCAACCAGATCTCTGCTTCGTACTCCCTTTCCAAGGATTCGACCGTACCGGCCA
>NZ_JBEXRZ010000494.1:0-1026 GCF_040613325.1 Streptomyces sp. NPDC006283
GGGGTGGTGGGGGGTGTGGGTGGGGGGGTGAGGAGGAGTTCGGCGGCGGTTTTGAGGGTGATGAGGAGGTTGTCGCCGCCGGCCTGCGGGTGTCGCGGATGGTCATGACCGCACCTCCGGTGCTGCCGGAGCGGCCCCGGTCGCGGCCGCGATACGGACGAGCTCGCCCGGGCGGGCGCCCGTGTCGGAGGTCACGCCGCCGCCCACGGAGTTCATCGGCAGCCACACCACCCGGTCGGGCATCTCGCTCACCTGGAGCGGCAGCCGGATGGTTCCGGACGGTCCGGCGATCTCCAGTTCGTCGCCGTCCTTGACGCCCGTCTCCGCCGCGGTGACCGCGGAGAGCCGTGCCACGGCGGCGTGCCGGGTGCCGGCCAGCGCCTCGTCGCCCTGCTGCAGCAGGCCCTGGTCGAGCAGCAGCCGGTGACCGGCGAGGACCGCCTCGCCGGCGCCGGGCCGGGGCAGCGGCTTCGCGCTCTCCAACGGCTCGGTGGCCCGGGGGCCGTCCCAGCTGCCGAGCCGTTCCAGCTCCGTACGTACGGACTTGAGGTCCGGCAGACCGAACGGCACGTCGAGCGTGTCGGCGAGCATGTGGAGTACCCGCGCGTCCGCCGGTGCGAGGCGGCGGGTCATGTGCTCGGGCTTCAGCGGCGCCTCGAACATCCGGACCCGGCCCTCCCAGTTGAGGAAGGTACCGGGCTTCTCCGCGACGGCCGCGACCGGGAAGACGACGTCCGCGCGTTCGGTGACCTCGCTGGGCCGCAGCTCGAGCGAGACCAGGAAGCCGACGGCATCGAGCGCCTCACGTGCTCGCGCCGGATCCGGCAGGTCGGCCACCTCGACGCCCGCGACGAGCAGCGCGCCCAGTTCACCGGTGGCCGCGGCCTCGATGATCTGGCCGGTGTCGCGGCCGTAGCGGTGCGGGAGTTCGCGGATCCGCCAGACCTCCGCGGTCTCCTCACGGGCCCGCGGGTCGGTGGCCGGCCGGCCGCCGGGCAGCAGCGACGGCAGCGCCCCTGCCTCCAC